>USEZ01000001.1 GCA_900553775.1 uncultured Slackia sp.
CGGACGAACGTTTCGGTTTCGGGGTCGATCACGGCGAACAGCTGCACGGCGCGCTCGCCGTGCTTCGACACGCCCGCCATCGAAGCGGCGTTGCACCCTTCCGGAATGCCCGCGCGCTCGAAGCGCCCGGCAAGCTCCACGACACGCGGCGAATACACGCTCATGTCTTCCTCGGGATCGACCTGATAGATGTCTTCGGTGCGGATGATGCGCACCTCTTTGCCGCTTCCCTGGTATTTGCCGGGCTCCGCATCGGAGAAGTCGATGCTCTCGTGGCCTTCGTAATCGTACATGCGCATCCTCCTACATATTGGCGCGGCGCTCGACCGACTCCCATTCGGCCAATGCCTTGGCCTGGGCGTCGCTCAAATAATCCGTGGAATAGAAGTACACGTCGCCGTTCGAAGCGCTGCAGGTTTTGATGTCGGGATACAGGCCCGACTCCTGCACCGTGGAAAACGCCGCTTCAATGCGCTCGTCGGTCATATACACGGGGCGGTTCTTCAACGATGCCGCCTTCATCGGGCGCGGATAGATCTTCGACTCGTGGCGGGCGTTTTCCACCAGCGTGGCCACGTCGTCGTTCTCGGCAGCGAGAAACGCCCAGCGCGCGAACGAATCGCTCATCTCGGCCGTCGAATACAGATACACCTGCGAGCCTTCGAGCACCGCGATGTCGTCGAGCTCCCATGCGGGCATGAGCGCCTCGGCGTCCTGAGGCGCCTCGACGAACTGCGGCGCCTCGGCGTCTGCCCAGGCGGCTGCGCTGCCCGAGGCGGGGACGGCGGACGCATCGTCTTCGGAAGCGGCGGGAGCCGTCGCGCCCTCGGCCGTCTCGGCCGCGTTCGACGCATCCTGCGAATCGGTCGCCGAAAACGCCTGCTCGGCAGCGGCGCGATCTTCCGAGCGCGCCTGCGCGTCGATGATCGTATCGAACACCAGCGCGGTGAACGCGGAGGGATCCATATGGTCGGGAACCAACCCGACCGATTCCCAATAATCGGGCGTCGTCAGCTCGCCCGACCGGGCGCGCAGACGGATATCGTCGAACACCGTTTCGAGCGCGCACCGCTCGAAATGCGCGGCGCGCTCTTCGGGCGTCATGGCCGCGATGCGCTCCTGCTCGGCGGCCTCGGCCTCGACGGGATCGACCAGATCGGACAGGTCGCGCCCCGCAAGCACCGACGCGAGGAACTCTTCCTCGGGCGTGCGCTCGCTCGACATGACGGGCGCATCGGCCGCGCATCCGCCTTCTTCCTGCAAGCGGCCGTCGAGGGCCGCATCGCGAAATTCAGCCATAGCTCTCCTATCGAATATCGGACGGGAGCCATCCTGCCACGAACGAAAGACGCACGTGTACCCTCTTTCGGGATAACTTGCCATTTTCCCCGTTCAGGACCAGAAAGCCTTTTCCCTTGCCGGATGCGGCGCAAAACGCAAGCCCGCCCCTCGGCACGCCGCGGTGCGCGGAAGCCTTCTCCTTGAACAGGGCGAAGACGATATAATGGACGCTTCATGGCAGGAGGGGGCCTTTTCATGACGCGACTTGAAGCCGCTCGACGCACGACGTCCACCATCGCCAGGGCCGCACGGCTTCTGGCGCCCACGGTGCTCGGCCTTATGTGCGCCCGCGTATGTTTGATCGTGGCGACATACGGAAGCTACGCCAGCACCGACGCAGGCGTGTTCACCGACGGCAGCAGCCTTGCGGCCATGGTGCCCCTGGTGCTGCTCATGATCTATCTGGGGAAAACCCGCAAACGCCTTTCGAAACGGGCCGTCTTCATCGCGACGAACGCAGGCATCGCGGTGCAGGCCGTATCGGTCGTCGTGCTCGGCATCGTCGTTTTGGCGCCCGGCGCTTCGACGGGCATCGAAATCGCCCTGTCGAGCATCGCCACGCTGGCGAGCTGGATCGCCATCTTCTATTGGCTGCGCCGCGCGCGCGGAACCTCGTCGTCGACCGCGGCGGCGATCGCGTTCGGCGCGCTGCTGCTCAGCGAGCCTTTCATCTATATAGCGTCGCTTCTTCCGCGCGGCATCGCCTGCATCGCGGCGGGCGCAGCCGCCTGTCTGCAGTTTTTCTTCCGGACCAAAGCGCGCACGAGGCCTCTTCCCGAAAAAGCGCACGCCGACAAGATGCCCCTCGGCTATTTCGGCTTCGCGCAGCGCACGCAGGACGGCGTGCGCGTCTTGGGAATCCTGGCCTTCGGCATGTTCATCCTGTCGATAGCCGTGGGCGCATTGCGCGGCTTCCCCGACGGACAGGCCGTCCCCTTCGCCCCGGCGACGCGCATCGGATACATGCTGATCGTCATGGCGTTTTTCGCGGTGCTGATCTGGCAGTCGTTTCGCGAATCGCGCAGCATCATGTCCACCACGATATGGCTCGCCCTCGAAATGTTCGGCATCTTCGCCGTGGCGGCCTATGCCGCATTTCCCGAAAACCCCGACGTCGGAGCCATGTTCACCACCGTGCTCAACGCGGGCATGACGGGCTTCATGTGGTATCTGGTCATCGCGTTTTCGAGCTACGGCAAGCGCGACCCTTACTATTACGCGGCGGCGGGATGGTCGGTCTATATCCTGCCGCGCGCCCTCGCCCGCGCGGCCGTCGTGACCATCGCCCCGTATGCGGAAAGCGGCGCGCTGCAAACCGCCATCGTGGCGGGGCTGATCCTGGCGAGCGCGCAGATCGTGTTCATCCAGCTGATCTGGGTGGAGCACGGCGCGACGTCTCAGGCGGAAAACGCCACGCCCAAAAGCATTCGGACGCTGCTCGGTCTTGACGATATCGACGACGTGCCCGACGACCCCGAGAGCATCCGGCGCGCGCTCATGCAAAACGACGTGAAGCGGCTGCAAGAGCAGTTCATGCTGTCCGACCGCGAAACCGAGGTGGTCACGCTTTACGCCCTGGGGCTCACGCAGCGCAAGATAGCCGAGGAGCTCTGCATATCGCCCGGCACCGCCCACACCCACATCAAGCGCATCTACGCGAAAACCGACCTGCATTCGCGCCAGGAAATCCTGGACTACATCGAAAGCTACGTCCGCTGACCGCGCGCGAACAGGGCGGGCGCCCCTTGCGACGAAGGCATGCCGCCGCGAATGCTCGCTGCGCAATCGCGACACGAGACCATAATGAAATCGGCCCCCGTTATCACCCATCGGTGATAACGGGGGCCTTGCCTTATCGTGCGACGGCGATACGCCGCCACAGACGCACGAAGGCCGCCTGCTCAGGCGGCCTTCGACTTCGTTTCGGCAGATGCGAAAAGGCGTTAGTCCTCGACGATCTCGGTGATGCAGCCCATGGGGCACTCTTCGACGCAGTCGCCGCATGCGATGCAGGCGTCTTCGTTCTCGATCACCACAACGCCGCCGGCAATCTCAAGAACGCCCTGAGGACATGCGTCCACGCAGATGCCGCAGCCGATGCATTCGTCGGTTTCAAGTACGGGATGAGGCATGACAGACTCCTTTTTCCATTGACACATCGGCGCTCGCACGAATGCGAGCCCCTATCACCTGCACGCAAGATACCATTGGACGGCCGGTTTTCAAGAAGAATTTCGTAATTGATGCCGAACGGCATCCAAATCATCGCGCGCGAATTCATGGAAAGAAACTATGGTTAGGCGCAGGCGGATGCTGGCTGCGATCGGTAGACGCCCGCGCTCCGAAGGATTAGAAAAGGCGCTAGGGACGATTGCGGGATCAAGGTTTCTATGGGATACTGAACGTTACCGAAAAAGCAAGCGTCGCACTTCGACGCGCCCTCGAACGCCGCACGACGAAAGGACATCCGCCCCATGGCAACGAAGCTTTCTCGCACCGCCTGTCCTGTCGAGGCGACGCTTTCCCTCATCTCCGACAAATGGAAGATCCTCATCCTGCGCGACCTGCTCACGGGCACGAAGCGATTCGGCGAGCTGAAGAAATCGATCGGCAGCATTTCTCAGAAGGTGCTCACGTCGAATCTGCGCGCCATGGAAGACGACGGGCTGATCGTGCGCCAAGTGTACGCCGAGGTGCCGCCGCGCGTGGAATACACGCTCACCGACCGCGGCGAAAGCCTGCGCCCGATCATCGACGCCATGCGCGCCTGGGGCGAAGAGCACCAGGCCGAACTCGCGGCCGAAGAAGCCGCGAAAGCGGCGGATGAAGCCTCTCGATAGACGACGCCGACCCGCAGGGCGACATGCCGCCCGCCGCATACGCCATGCTTATTTCAGCCAGCCGGCGCTTTTGCGCATGGCTTTAAGCAGCGCCCAGTCGCGCTGTTTCATGCGCGGATCGGCCAAATCGCGCTGAAACGACGAGAACGCCGCATACGGGCGCCCGAACGCGAATCCGTGGGAATCCGGCGCGATGGATTCGCGATACGCCTCCGTCAAACGCCGAGCGGCGGAGGCGTCGGCAACCACCAGAATCAACGGATCGAGCGCTTCGACGGCGGCGAACAAGTCTTTCGCGAGGTCGCGCGCCGCATCGCAGGCCGCGCCGTCGGCGGCACGAAGACCCTCTTGCGGCGCGTCCGCCCGACCTGCCGCCGCATGGCCGCGCGCGCATTCTGCCGCATCATCGCAGGCCGCCCCTGCATTTTCCCCAAGAGCCGCCGCGTCGAGAAACGACGGGTCGGGAAGTCCTATCCCCTTGCACGCCGCCCGAAACGCCGCATACGCCTCATCGGCAAGCGCATCGGCGAACACGACGCATGCCGCCGCATCGACCGAACCGTCGATGGCGAAGGCGTACGGATTCAACGCCCGCGCCTTCGCTTCTGCGTACATGTTGTTATTTTCGCCTGGTTTTTTCACACCATTCCTCGAACGAGCCGACATGCCACCATTTCTATAGCAATAATAGAGAAAGCACGCGGGCATCTCCAGAGCCTAGGCAGCCATCCGCCGCATGACGCAGCGAACGGCATGCCCGACCCCGCGCCATCGGCACTCGCATGCATACGGCATGACCCGTGCTCCACGTTATTGAAAGGAGTCGCGCTATGTGCACGAACGGAATCAACACCTCGCAATTCGAGCAGATGATCGACCAGATCGACGACCATGTGAAGCTGGAGCGCCGATGGGTCCACAACCTGGGCCATCAGGCGCAAGACGCCGGCTACGAAACCGTAGGCGCCAAACTCCATGAAGCCATGGCGCAGCTCGACGCCGTGCGCGCCCTGCTCGACGACGCCAAAGACGCGCTCGAAGACGATGCGCGCGATGCCAGCGGCGTCACCGTGAAACTGGTGTAGCGCATGAGCCGCGACCTCATGCGCTTCTCGGTGGCGATGCCCGAAGACCTGCTCATGCGCTTCGACGCCCTGGTGGCCAAGCGCGGGCTGGCGAAAAACCGCAGCGAAGTCGTACGCGACCTGGTACGCGAGGCGCTGGCGGAGGAAGATTGCGCACTGCCCGGAGAAGAGGTCATGGGAACGCTCACCATCGTGTTCGACCATCACGCCGGCGACGTGCGCGACAAGCTCGACACCATCCAGCACGAGTTCTACGAGCAGATCGTCACCTGCCTGCACGTGCATCTCGACGCGCATACCTGCATGGAGGTGGTCATCCTGCGCGGCGAAAGCGCCCTGGTGCAATCGATTTCCAACATCATCCTCGGCACCAAAGGCGTCACGCACGGGCATCTCACCATGACCACCACGGGGCACGGCCCCTACCATGCCGCCGAAGACGAACGGGCCGCGCGAACATGGGCGCACGAGCATCCCCATACGCCCGCGAGCTCGGCCGTCTACCCCGTACGCTGACGAAACGAAGGCGCGATGCCCGCGCAACCGACGCAGGAGGCCGCCCGGGCATCGCACGGCAAAACGCGCGCGGCCTGACGCCGAAGCGGCCGCGCGCCGACGATATGCAGACAAACAGGAGAACCATGAGAGAAGCCCTTGATATAGAAGTGCACGGAATCGTGCAGGGCGTGGGGTTTCGGCCCTTCGTCTACAAAGCCGCCCGCCGGCACCTGATCGACGGCTGGGTGCTCAACGCCACGGCGGGGGTGTTCATCCATGCCGAAGGCGAATCGAAAGACATCGACGATTTCGTGATGGAAATCTCCGATAACGCGCCGGCGGCCGCGCGCGTCGACGAGATTCTCATGAAAGAAGTGCCCCTGGCCGGCTTCGACGGATTCACCATCCGCTATTCCGACGAAGCCGCCGCGACGGCCACCACGCTTGTGTCGCCCGATCTGGCCACCTGCCCCGAATGCGCCGCCGAGCTGTTCGACCCCGCGAACCGCCGCTTCCACTACCCCTTCATCAACTGCACCAACTGCGGGCCGCGCTTCACGATCATCGACAAGCTGCCCTACGACCGCAAGCACACGTCCATGGCGCGATTCCCCATGTGCGAGCAGTGCGCAGACGAATACGGCGATCCCGAAGACCGCCGCTTCCACGCCCAGCCCGACGCCTGCTTCGAATGCGGGCCCCATCTGACATGGCGCACGGCCGACCGCGCGCTTTCCGCCGAAGACGACCTCGCGCGCCATCGCTGCTCCGAAGAGGCGGGCGAAACGCATGACATCGCAGGCACGCCGCGCGTCGGGCGCGACGCGGAAGCGTCCGACGCCATCATCGACGCCGCCGTCGAGCTGTTGAGGCGCGGAGGCATCGTGGCCGTCAAAGGGCTTGGCGGGTTCCATCTCGCCTGCGACGCGCGCAACGCCGACGCCCTCGCTGCACTGCGCGCGCGCAAGCGCCGCCCGACGAAGCCTTTCGCCGTGATGTACCCGACGCTTGAGGCGCTGCGCGAGGAATGCCTGGTCGGCGAAGCGGAAGAACGCCTACTCGCCGGCATGCAGCGCCCCATCGTGCTGCTGAAGAAAAAACCCGGTGCGCGCATCGCGGCGGGCTTGGCCGACGGGCTTTCCGAGCTCGGCGCCATGCTGCCCTATACGCCGTTGCAGCATCTGCTGCTCGCCGCATTCGGCGGGCCTTTGGTCATGACCTCGGGCAATCTGCATAACGAGCCCATCCAGACCGACGACGATGAAGCCTTCGTCGCCCTGCACGGCGTCGCCGACGCCTTCGTGGGCAACAACCGCCCCATCCGCTGCCGCTTCGACGACTCGGTCGTGCGCGTCGTCCGCGCAGGCAGCGAGGGAGAGGCGGTCCAGACCGTGCGCCGCGCCCGCGGATTCGCCCCTATGCCCGTCGCCGTGGACATCGACGGAGAAACCACCCTCGCCGACGGTTCTGCACGCGCGGTGCTTGCCGCCGGCTCCGAACAGAAGAACACCTTCTGCCTGCTGCGCGGAACCGACGCGTTCGTCAGCCAGCATATCGGCGACATGGAAAACGCCGCCACCTACGACGCCTGGCTCGAAGCGATCGGCCGCTTCGAGGCGCTCTTCGAGGCGAAGCCTGCCGCCGTGGCATGCGACATGCATCCCGAATATCTGGCAAGCAAATGGGCCGCCGAGCAGGCGTCGGCCGGACTGCCGCTGCACAAGGTGCAGCATCACCACGCGCATATCGCCGCCGTCATGGGCGAGAACGCGCTCGACGAAGCCGTAATCGGCGTGGCCTTCGACGGCACGGGCTACGGCGTGGACGGCGCCATCTGGGGCGGAGAGGTCATGCTGTGCAACCGCACCGACTTCGAGCGCTTCGCGAACTTCTCCTACGTTCCCATGCCGGGCGGCGCGGCGGCGATCAAGCATCCGCTGCGTATGGCCTACGGCGTGCTGTGGCAGTACGACCTGCTCGAACATCCCGCGGCGGCCGCGGCGCTTTCCGCCTTGGGAGAAGAGGCCCAGACCTGCGACCGCATGATCGAGCGCGGCCTGAACTGCCCGATGACCTCGAGCGCAGGACGTCTGCTTGATGCGGCGAGCGCGCTTTTGGGCATTTGCACCGAGCCCTCGTACGAAGGCGAGGCCGCCGTGCTTCTGGAAGCCGCCTGCGACGGCGTGGGCTGCGACGAAAGCTACGAGATAGCCCTGGTGAAAAACACCGCGCTCGAAACCAGCACCGCGCACGACACGAGCGTCGTGCTGCTCGACGCCGAGCCGCTGTTCCAAGCGCTGCTCGACGATATGGCGGCGGGCGTGGAAACGGGCGTCATGGCCGCGAAGGTTCACAACGCCTTCGTGGGCGCGATCGCGCAGACGTGCCTGGTAGCCAACGCCGCCTACGGCATCGCCACGGTGGCACTCGGCGGCGGCGTATTCATGAACCGCCGCATCGTCGAAGGCGCCGCAGCCGCGCTGGAATCGGCCGGATTCACCGTTGCCTTGAGCAAGGAGCTTCCGCCCAACGACGGCGCCGTCTCCTACGGCCAAGCCGTCGTGGCGGCGGCGCGCATCGCGGCGGAAGATGCGAGAGGCGACCGTCGCTGAATCGTTCGGGCGAGCCGCTTTCCCGATGGATAAAGCCAGGTTCGCCCGATTGCAAACGCCCCATTCGCGGAAAGCCTTTCACGGACGGGGCGGACGGGGCGGCGTTTCGCGAATAAGCCGCCGGCCGGAACAAGAACGAATATCGGAATGCACGTCGGAAAGGACGCATATGTGCTTGGCAATACCCGCTAGAATCGCTGCGGTCGACGAGGACAACCTTGCCACCGTGGATATCCTGGGCGTCACGCGCCGGGTTTCGATCGACCTGACTCCGCAGGCGGGCGTGGGCGATTACGTGCTCGTGCACGCAGGCTTCGCCATCGAGGTGGTCGACGAACAGCAAGCCCAGGAAACGCTCGATTTGATCAGGGAGTTCCCCGATCTTGCCGACATAGAGACGGCATAGCGCCATGGTGGACCAGAACAGCTTCAAAAACCCCGAGCTCGCGCGCGGGCTTATCGAAAGCATCCGCGCCCTTGCGCCGGAGCATGCCACGCTCATGGAAGTATGCGGAACCCACACCGTAGCCATCGCGCGCAACGGCATCCGCGACCTCATGCCGCAGGGATGCCGCCTGGCCAGCGGCCCGGGATGCCCGGTATGCGTCACCGCGAATCGCGATATCGACGCGGCCATCGCGCTCGCCCGGGTGGAAAACGTCATCCTTACCACCTTCGGCGACATGACGCGCGTGCCCGGAAGCTCGTCGTCTTTGCTGAAGGAACAGGCGGCGGGGCGCGACGTGCGCATCGTGTATTCGCCGCTCGACGCGCTTGCCATCGCTAAGGAAAACCCCGAACGCGAGGTGGTCTTCGTGGGCGTCGGCTTCGAGACCACCACCCCGCTTGTGGCCATGGCGGTCAAGCGCGCGGCGGCCATGCATCTGGACAATTTCAGCGTGTACGCGGCGCACAAGAACATGCCGGGCGCGCTCGACGTGCTGATGGGCGACCCCGAACTCAAGGTGGACGCGCTCATTCTGCCCGGCCACGTGAGCACGATCATCGGCGTGGAACCGTACCGCTTCTTGGCCGAAAAGCACGGCATCCCCGGCGTAATCACCGGGTTCGAGCCGCTCGACGTGCTGCAGGGCATCGCCATGCTGATGCGCCAGCTGCATGAAGGACGCGCGGAAATAGAGAACGCCTACGCGCGCGGCGTGATGCCCGAAGGAAACCCCGTGGCGCTGGCCGCGATCGACGATGTGTTCGAAACCTGCACCGCCACCTGGCGCGGATTGGGCCCGATCGAAGGCAGCGGATACCGCATCCGCGAGCGCTACGCGCGCTTCGATGCGCTGCGCCGATTCGAACCCGCGATAGAAACCACCCGCGAGCCGCGCGGATGCCGCTGCGGAGACGTGCTGCGCGGCATCATGGCGCCGAACGAGTGCCCGCTCTTCCGCACGGTGTGCAGCCCCGAGAATCCGGTGGGGCCGTGCATGGTGAGCTCGGAAGGATCGTGCGCGGCGTATTTCCGGTACTACTGATCCTACTTGCTTGGCGCGAGCACTTGGGACGACCTGCAGGTTCGATGAAAGGGGCGGAAAGGTCCGTGCTCGGGCAGTCCTGAACTCGCTCAATCGCCCCACAGGGGCGGTCGGCTCGTGCGGAACTGCGCGCGGACCTTTCCGCCCCTCTTGCGATATAGGCCGACCTGCAGGACCGCACGGGCGCTCGCTGCCGCGCGCAGTTGGCGGGAAATCGGCGCGCCACACGCGTTCGTCCTCGCGGGGGAGGAAAAAGAAGTTTGCTGTCGGGCGCGCCGCTTTGCGGGATGCCCGACACTTTCATATAGGACATTCGATAGCGGCCGAAAAGCCGGACGGAATCCTTCGATAGACGATAAGCGGCCGCCGTTAAGCTACTCCTCGTAGAGCACCGTGTCGCCCGCCGTCACGCGGACGGGCATGCGCTTGCGGGACGCGAAAATCCACTCATACCTGGGGTCTTTGTTGGGGCCAGGGACGAGTATCCGCTCGACGTGGAACGAGAGCTCGTACCATTCTTCGTAGCCAGGAAGGTTCCGAGTGTCCTCGCCAGGGTTCCACTCGCCGTTGTCCTCCCAATATCCATCGTCGCAGTAGCAGAGGTAAGAATCCCCCTCGCGATAGGTCACCGTGAGAGGCTCGTCCTCGTGCTTCAGGCTGTAGTTTTCGATCCGAATAACGCCAGCGTCTCTTTTTTCCATGAGGTTCATGGCTGTTCCTTTTCTAACGGGACGGCAGGGGGCGATATGGCACCCTTTCTTGCTGTAATGAATGATTCCACGGGTCGTTGAGGCCCTATTGCAGCCATCGGAGTCACCCAGGTTCCGATGCACCTGTCGAAATCAATAACCTCCTTGTTCGGTTCCTGCCATCTGCCGCTTCCAGCATACCCCTCGACCAGACGCTGCGCCTCGGCGATCGAGAGGCGCAGGACGCTCCTCCCAGGGATGTAGTTCTTGTGCCCGGGGACGTGCTTGCCCCGCCTATCCGCGTGGATGCGCGTGGTGAAGCCGTTCACCCTGCGAAACCCGTCGTCGCGAGAACCGCGCGCGCCGTCGAAGCGGCCGCCGCTAGAGAGCTTCGACATCGAACCCCTTTCTCAATCAGACGTGGACAATGTCGGCCAGCTGGCTGATTTCAGGGTATTTCCCGATGCTCATTGAGTCGTTCCCTCGCCGTTACGACGAACTTGCATTCGGTTATCGAAGATTGTCGAAACGAGGGGGAACGATGAAGGAGTTTTCGCGCGATTCAAAACGCTCAACCGTAAAAACCGATGTTCCGCCTGAAAAATGTGTTGTCGCGCACTTTTAAGGCCTTATTTCTGCGTGGTCGGACACTTTTCAGGACATAACCATCCCGCCAGCACAGTGGCCGGACCTCCTGGTAAAATAAATGATTTTCCAAAAACAAGCACCGTCCGGAACTTCCTTGCGTGCCGACTGATTGGACAACACCGCGAACCATTCCGAAATCTCGAGCTTCATCTGAGGGGCCGCCGACCTTCTGCGGCCCAGCTTCAAGCGGCACGAATGCGGCGACATCATTCTGCCGCTCACGATCATGCGCCGCCTTGACATGGTGCTCGAGCCCACCAAGCAGCAGGTGTTCGACGCGGCGGCCAAGCCGTTGCCCGACGCTCTGCGCGACGGCGGCGTGGTGGGCTACGAGATTCCGTTCACCAGGCATTTCTACGAATATACGCCCCTGCGCCCCAGCGCCGACATCCTGGCCGAAATCCGCGAACTGGAGGCCGACATCGCCGAGAAGCTGGAAGGGGTTCTTCAATAAAAAAATCCGCTGACCCCCTCTGATGCAATCTACCCACCAGCAAAGTCCGCGTGCGGGCGGCGTCTACTGAGAGGAGGCGACCGCCTATGAACACGTTTCTTGAAATCCTGAGCGTCCTCGCCAGCCTGGCGGGCATCTGGTCGCTGCTCCTGGAGCTGCACGACCGATGACGGGAACATAGACACGACAAACGGATGACCAAGGAAGAAAAAGAAGAGACCGGCGGCCACCGGTCTTTCTAATTCGCTATACCTTGCGCCGCCCGTGACCCGTTAACGACAACCGGGCTTTGCTTGTACCTTCTCATCGTAGCAGAGCCACCACCCATCGCATCGGAGAATCCGAGCCGCGCTGACGAAACCGGCAGCAACGCCGGCCTAGTACATCATGCCAAAAGCCCACAGGGGAATCACGTTGCCGTACCCGTATTCGATATCGTCTTTCACCACGAAAGCGTTCTCGATACCAACAACCTGGCTTTGTCCCTTGCTCTTGCCGCCGACCTCGAACGTAATTCCGTCTATGCGGAAATCGGAAATAGGCGAAGCAACCACATCATGCCCCACGCGTGCCTGGTTCAGGAAGAACGTCTCGCGCACGGTTCCGGAATCGGTCTCGCTACCGCCCAGACAATGCAAGATATTCGGATTGTCCAGGTAGACCTTCTCGGCCTTCCCTAGCGCGCCCAATCCGCCCGCACCGTTTCGCAGCTGCGCGATCATGCCGGCCTTCTCAAGGTACATCAGGTATTCCTCGACCACGTTGCGACTGACCTGCAGCTGCTTGGCCAAGCCAGACATGTTGGGCTTGAACGGAACCAGCGTGCTGATCACGGCAAGCAGCTTTTTGAGCTTGCGGCCGGTCAAGGCCGTCATGCCTGCGAACAGAGGGATGTCCACCTCGAGAGTACGTGAAATCACCTGTTCGAGTTCCGTTGGGAAATCGGCGTCCGCGCCGAACGGGTAGTATCCCGACTGCAGATAGTCGTGGAAATACGGAAGCGGCCGCATGAGCGACGGGGTTTCGGCTTTGTGCGCCAGTACGTCCTCGAGCGTAAGCACCGGCAGCTCGATTCCGTGCCGGATGGCCAGATACTCGCGAAACGACAGCCCCTGCATCAGATAGCGGGGAGCACGGCGGCTCAGGTCGGCCTCGCCCTTCTCGATATCGAGGATGGACGACCCGGTGAAGCACACGTGAAGCTGAGGGAATGCGTCGTACATGAGCTTGAGCTCGCGCGACCAGCCCGGATACTTGTGGACCTCGTCGATGAACAGGTGCGTGCCGCCGGCCTTGCAGAACGCCTCAGCCGCATCGAACAGCGTATGCGCGGTGAAATACAAGTCGTCGGCGGAAAAATACAGCGTATCGGACAGGTCATGGGCGTTCTTGATGCGCTGTAGGAACAGCGTGGTCTTACCCACGCCTCGCGGACCCATCAGGCCAAGCATGCGATTATCCCAGTTGATGCGATCGTACATGTACCTGCGGAAGTCCTGAGGCGCATACGCCAACTGACGCCGCATCTGCTCGTAAAGCCTCTCCATTGGGCCGCCTCCCTTGAAACGTCATGCACTAAAGCAATGCATAACTTCTTACTTCTTGCACTATTATAGTGCAGTATTTTGGGCTATCGGGCAATTTGAGCTTATTTTGCACTTCTATAGTGCAAAATTATTCAAATAATGCACTATAGCAGTGCATTATTTTTGGCCTGACAAAGCCTTTTCCTTCCTGCGGGGCCATGCTGGCCCCGAACCTCCAAAGAATGCCGGCGATTCCGTCGGCGGAATTCTTGGAATAGGTGGCGAGGAAGACTTTGAGAGGCGTATTTCGACGAGAGCGACCCTGGCCGCGTACGGCGCGCGTGAAGGGCTGGCTGGCGCCCGCAAGCTCAGTTCGTCCGCAGGCCATCCGCACGCATCCGGTCGGCCTATACGAAAAGCCGCCCGTGCCGCGGCGCGACGAAGCGCTTTTTCGAACTCCTATAATGGCGAAAAACACCTCTACGAACAAGCAAGGAGCAACCCCATGAATGACGAAACCGTTTTGCTCGGCCATGGGTCGGGCGGCACCATGATGAAACGGATCATCGACGAGGTGTTCGCCGCATCTTACGGCAGCGAAGAGCTTGCCCAGGGCGACGACGCCGCCGTTCTTCCCGCGCCCGCGCCGGGCGAGCGTCTGGCGTTTTCCACCGATACCTTCGTGGTGACGCCGCACTTCTTCCCCGGCGGAAACATCGGACATTTGGCCGTATGCGGCACGGTGAACGACGTGGCCACCAGCGGCGCGAACGTGAAATACCTGTCGGTGGGCATGGTGCTCGAAGAGGGCTTTCCCATGGACGATTTGCGCCGCATCTGCGCCACGATCGCCGAAACCGCGCGCGAAGCGGGCGTGCACATCGTCACGGGCGACACCAAGGTGGTCAACCGCGGCCACGGCGACGGCATCTACATCAACACCGCAGGCGTCGGCCTGATTCCTGCCGGACGCGACCTTTCGGGCGCTTACTGCAAGCCGGGCGACAAAGTGCTCGTCAGCGGAACGCTGGGCGACCACGGCATCGCCATCATGAGCCAGCGCGAAGGCCTGGCGTTTTCCACATCCATCGAAAGCGATGCCGCGCCGCTCAACGGGCTTATCGCCGACGTGCTCGAAGCGGCCCCCGGCACGCGTTGCTTCCGCGACCCCACGCGCGGCGGCATCGCGTCGACGCTCAACGAGTTCGCCGCGCAGTCGGGCGTGGACATCACGATCCGCGAAGACGACGTGCCCGTGAAAGATGCCGTGCGCGGCGCGTGCAACATGCTGGGATACGACGTGTTCCAGGTGGCTAACGAAGGAAAGATGGTATGCGTGGCGCCCGCCGACCAAGCCGAAGCGGCCCTTGCCGCCATGCGCGCGCATCGCTACGGCGCCGATGCCGCCATCATCGGCGAGGTGTCCGAAGCATCGCCCGAGCGCGGCCCCAAGGTGTTCCTGCAAACCGGCTTCGGCAGCAAGCGCATCCTTGACATGCTCGTCGGCGAACAGCTGCCGCGCATCTGCTAGAAAGACGCGACGGACCGCGAGAGCAACGAAGGAGCCGAGGAAGGCCGAACCGACAGGCCGCCCTGTTCAGCAAGCAGGGTGCAAGGCGATGGCGACAATTCCGCAGCCACCGCCCTCGCGCAAGCGAATGCGGCACGCGCCCGTCACTGTCTCTTCATACGGAAGGCTGAAAAGTGGCAGACGACATGGTGCTTTTGTTACAATGCTTCGAACAAAGCGAAAAATATCCAAACGGCGCACGGTGTTCGTGCGCCGTTTTATTGCCTGTCGTTTTCGAGAAAGAGATGCCCATGCTTGCCAGCGAAACCGAGAAGCTTTATCCCGCTTCGAAAACCCTGGTGCGCGACAAGGTTGCCAGCCGCATCCACGCCAAAGACCACACGCTCTATGCGTTCGACGAAGGCGCCTGCGAATGCGCGGCTGATTTCATGGGATGGGCCGATTTGGGAACGAACCCGCCATATCCCTGCGAGAAAATCCAGGCATTCGCGGCCGAAGCCATCGCCGATGGTATCGAAACGGTGCTGTTGATCGGCCAGGGCGGCTCGACCCAAGCGCCGATGACCATCACCAAATACAACAAGATCGACCGCAACGCCGTCGATTTCAAAGTGCTCGACTCCGTGTCGCCCGTGCGCGTGCGCACGATTCTCACAGGCATCGACCTGGAGAAAACCCTCGTGCTGGTATCGAGCAAATCGGGCGGCACCATCGAGATGCGCAGCGTGCTCGATGCCGTAATCGACCATTTCGCCGAATCCATGCCGGCCGAGCGCGTCGCCTCCCACCTCGTGGCCATCACCGACCCCGGCAGCGGCCTTGAAGCGCGCGCCCGCAGCGAGCACTGGCGCGCATGCTTCCCCGGCGAACCCACCGTGGGCGGCCGCTTCAGCGCGCTGTCAGTGTTCGGCCTTGTTCCCGCCGCGCTCGCCGGCATCGACCTGGCCGATTTCCTCGGCCATGCCAAAGAAGCCGAAGCCGCATGCAGCGAAGACGCCGTGGACAACCCCGCCATCGCTCTGGCATCGTTCCTTTTCGACAACTACCTGGCAGGACGCGATAAGTTCTGCTTCTTCACGCCGAAGCGCGGGCGCGTTTTGGGCCTGTGGATCGAGCAGCTGGTGGCCGAAAGCCTGGGCAAAAACGGCCTGGGCATTCTGCCGAACATCGAAATCGACACGCTGCTTTTGGCCGAAGACCCCAAAGACCGCTGCGTGATCACCTATTCCACCAAAACCGACCTGTGGGACGAACGCAAGAATTTCGACCTGAGCCTGGCATACCTCGACGACGCCATTCCGCGTCTGTCGTATCGCATCGAAAGCGTGGCCGAGCTGGCCGAGCACTTCGTGATGTGGGAATACGCCACCGCCATGTGCGGCTACCTTTTGAAGGTATGCCCGTTCGACCAGCCCGACGTGGCATCCACCAAGGCGGCGGCGCTGAAGATTCTGGAAGAAGGCCAGCCTGCGCCCGATTTCGAAGAGCCGTTCATCGGGCACGTCCATATGGGCGAGGCCGAAGTCACCATGGCCCCCTGCGTCAAGGCCGACACGCTCATGGACGCGCTCTACCGCCTGTTCTCGTCGGTGCAGCCGGGCGATTATTTCGCGCTCAACGCATTCCTTCCCTTCGATGGCGAAGGCCGCCGCGAGGCTCTCGAAACCATCCGTCACGGCGTTGCCGACAAGCTGGGCGTGGCATCGTGCCTGGAAATCGGGCCGCGCTACCTGCATTCCACCGGCCAGCTGCACAAAGGCGGCCCCAACAAGGGCGTGTTCCTGCTTATTTCCGCCGACGAGCTCAAAGACATCCCGCTTTCCAACGTGGAGGCCGAAAGCCTGGGAACGCTCGCGAAAGCGCAGGCGGCGGCCGACCTGTCCATTCTGATCGACCGCGGGCGTCGCTGCATGCATCTGCACCTGCCCGACAACTCGGGCGTCACGATCCGCGCGCTCGGCGATGCCGTGACGCGCGTGCTCTACCGCATCGACGCCGAACGCGAAGCCGCAGCAGCGAAGGCGGCCGCAGAAGCGGAAGAAGATTCGTCCGAAGCGTAAGGGCGGCGAAACCCGATATCGTCGAAACCTCCGAAGCGGTCAGGCACCTGCGCCTGGCCGCTTTTTCATGCCGTCGCACGGCGAGCGGCCGTGCCATCCCTCCATTCCCCCATTCCTCGAATTGCACAAAAACGCCGCTGCGAACGATGCCCGAAAGCGCGCGTAGCGCCGAAAAGCTATACTGCAGAACTAGGGAACTTTACTAGGGAACTGAGGAACTTTACTGCGGAACTAGGGAACACAGCTCAGACCCGATTCGAGAGAAAACGCAAGCATCGGGGCTTTCCGTGAAAACCGTCCGGCGCTATATATCGCAATTGCTCGACGAAGGAACCATCGACGCCATAGGCGCCATGAACAGCCCGAATCGCAGATATCGTCTGAGCCGATAAAAAGCATGGGCCGAAAACAACCAAGGCGGGCAGGGAAAACCCCGCCCGCCTCGCAATCGGCAACCATCAGCCTAGACGGCTGCTCTACATCACGCCGCCCTCGATGGCGTTCATCATGACCTGTGCCATGGTAGCGCGCGTCACGACGCCCTGCGGACGAACATGGCGCCCATCGGGCTCGCTCACGCCGTTGACGACGCCGTTGTCCATGCACCAGGCAACGCTCTCGCTGGCCCAAGAGCTCACTTCGTCGTGGCCTTGCGTCGAAAGCATGTCGGACCAGTCGGCACCGGCAATATCCGCACCGCGGAACGATGAGGCGGCGCGGGCCACCATCGTGCACAGTTCCTCACGCGTGATGGTGTCGTGCGGGTCGAAACTGGCCGTGCCGTCAGGATGCACGCGCCCGCCAATCACTCCCGTGCCCACGGCCCAGTTCGCCGCGTTGGTATACCACGTGTAGCCCTCGACATCGGCCATGCCGGTCCGGTTGTCCTGGTAGTGGTCGAGATCCATTTCAGGCGTGAAATAACGGCACAGAATCACGGCGGCCTGGGCGCGCGTCAGCGTGTCATCGGGACCGAAAAAGCCCGTATCGCCATAACCTTGGACCAAGCCATACGATGCCGCATACATCACCGGCTCGTAATACCACGACCCAGGCGCGACGTCGAGGAAGTCTTGCAGCTCGAGATTCCGATCGACGATTCGGAAGTTGACCTCTTTAACGCCCGCGAACGCACCGCCTATCGCTTTGACGATAACGGTTGCCGTGCCGGGCTCGATGTTGTTTTCGTACGAGAGCGTGTAATCGACGCCCTCCTCAAAAACGCGCCCCTCAAACGATACGACGGGCTTCGGACACACAGGCTCTCCCGTATAATCATACGAATCGTCGGGGAGGCGTATCTCGATCTGGGACATATCGATGAAGCCAGACGAAGTCACCGAAACGCAGGTCGCCCTTCTCAAGTCTCCATTGACCAGGCAATAGACACCCGTCCGACCAACCGCAATCGGCGTAAAACGCACAAGCGGCTGACACGTGCCATCGTCATACTTAATGCGCTCAATGGAATCGAGGCGCAGAATCGACTCGTCGGCTATCACCCATTCAACGACGTCCGTGTCCGATGTATATGGACCGTAAAGGCCGGGATATTCGCCCATCAACTCATAAATCACATCGACTGCGGAGTTATCCGGAGCATAGATTGCAAAGCAAGAAGAATCCATATCCATGGTGAGCTTGCCTTGAGACTCAACGGAATAGTACCGATTCCAAACCTCGCCCTCGACACCACGAGAGTCGACGAAGCACACTCTCTTAGCCTGCCACATATCGGGCCACAGGACTCCTTCGGGAGGGTCTATTTCGCACCTAAAGCGATTGTTGCCCATCGGGGAAGCTTCAAGCTTCCATGAAGTGCCCTCGTCGACCGATTCCAGCCAGACCGCCGTGACCGTCGTTCCCGGAGCGGCCTGCACTTCCAAACGCGCATCGTCTCCAGGCATAATCACCCTGGGAAGCGCTTCGACCGATACGATTTCCGACGATGCCGCCGGCGCGGCCGTAGTCGCCCCCGCAAGGTCCGCCGAAGCATCTTCTTCAGCTGCGAGCGCCAGGGTCGGCGTGCAAAGCATCAGGGCACCTGCGCAGAACAACGCCGCGACAAAGCCCGCAATCCTCATCGCCGGGGGGGGTAAAACTTTCCTTTCATGCGTTCCTCCTTGTCCTCGAACACGACGTCAAGCCGCCGAAAGGCAGCTGCCGTCCATCCTGTTTCATTGTACGACCCAGCAAGCGAAGCGATAAACCCGTTCGCCGAATGGCGCATCCCTTACCGCAGAATATCCCCGGGAACGCAAAAGCGGGCGAAGGATATCCCTCGCCCGCTCGGGGTCATTGCGCGCAAACGCGGATTCGCGTTACTTCTCGGGGAAGAACACCGCGAGCATTTTCTTGTCGCTCGGCTTGCCCAGATACGATCCCGCAACCATGAGCACGAGCGCCACCGTGATGCCGATCACGATCTGGTGCAGGCCGAACAGCTTGAATCCGACTGCCATGCACAGGCAATACGTCAGCGTGCCGCCCACCATGGACGCGATCGCGCCCGTCTTGTTCGCGCGCTTCCAGAACAGCGCGCCCACGAACACCCAGCAAAACGCCGTTTCGAGCCCGCCGAAGGCGAACATGTTGATCTTCCAGATCACATCGGGCGGCGTGATGGCCAGCACGAATACGACAATGCCGATGCCCAACGTGGCCACCTGGCTGAAACGCGAGACGCTTTCATCCCGCACCTCGGCGCCTTTTTGCTCGGCACGATGCAGCCACAGGTCTTTGATGATCGCCGAAGAAGACGCGATCAGCAGCGACGAGACCGTCGAGATGGACGCCGCAATGGGGCCCACGATCGCAATGCCCGCCAGCCACGGAGGCAGCGTCTGCGCAATGGCGATGGGAATGATGTTGTCGACGCTGCTGCCGTATGCGGCCAGATCGTCGGTCAGCACGCCCGCAGCCAACGTGCCCAGCGCCGTCACGCCGATCATCATGGCGCCGATAATCACCGTGCCCCAGATCATAGCCTTATGCAGCGACTTCGTGTCTTTATAGCCCATGCAGCGCACCACCGACTGCGGCAGGCAGAACGTCAGCACGCCCACCAGCAACCACTGCGTGAAATACAGCGAAAGGGGCATGGCGCCCGCAGCGAACGGCTCGAGCAACTCGGGGCGGTTCGCCTGAATGGTGGCCATCACGTTTTCGTAGCCGCCGCCTGCGGAAAAGATCCCGCCCGCCAGCACGGCGATGCCCACCAGCATGGCGATGCCGCACAGCGCGTCGGTCACCGCCACGCCGCGAAAGCCGCCCACCGCCGTGAAAATAATCACCGCGGCGCCGAAAAGAAACAGCCCCACCACGTAGGAATAGCCCGTGACCGCCTCGAACAGCTTCGCGCCGCCCACGAACTGCGCCACCATGGTGGCGCCGAAGAACAGCACCAGGATGAACGCCGCGGCCACGGCCAGGGCATTCGACTGGTAACGTTCGCGAATGACGTCGATCACCGTGACGGCGCCCAGCTTGCGCGACACGAGCGCCATCTTCTTGCCCATGATGCCGTACAGCAAAAACAGCGTGACAACCTGCACCGTTGCCATGTACACCCAGCCGAATCCGACATTCCACGCCTGGCCGGGGCCGCCCACGAACGAGCTCACCGATCCATACGTGGCAATGGTGGTCATGGCCAGCACGAAGCCGCCCAGGCCGCGGTCGCCGATGAAATATTCCTTGACGAACCCTCCCGATGCGCTCGCACGCGAACGACGGCGCACCATGATGGCGAGTCCCAGCGCGAACAGAAGAAATACCACGATGGGCACAAGGCCCGCCAATCCGATGGCGCTATTCACGGCAATCCCCCTCTTCCGCTTCGTCTTCGTCGTCAAGGTCGAAATCGGCGAACACGCGCTTGGCCAAAAACACCGCAACGGCGATAGCGAACAGCCACGTGCCCACCGTACCGCCGATAATCCATACGGGCGTGCCGAAAACCGTGGCATCGATTCCCGCCAGGCCGAACCCCCCGATCGCCCACACCGCAATGCACAGCACAAGCGCGACCACCGTCGCCTTCGCTTCCTTATTCGCCTGCATCATTTTCTGGCGGTAGGTCGATCCGCCTTTCGATGGCGCCATGCCGATCCCTTCTCGTGTGAAAAAATCCGATCATTTGCAATGCCATGCACGGGCAATGCCCTGCCCGCACGAGCGGCGCGCCCCTTGCGACACGTCCGGCTCCGCCGCCAGCGCATTCGTTCATGGCCTCGGCCGCTCCCCTTGCTTCGCATGCCGAAAACGGCAGCCACATTGTATCGGCGCGTTTGCAAACGGTGCGGCACGGCCGATGGCGTGGCGGCCATATTCGCAACATTGCCCGCATACGCCTTTGTGAACTGGTAAAACGGTTGCACCTATCGAACGAACAAGATATATTTATGCGGGGTTTTGCGGGGTGTAGCGACGGCATCCCTGCAAAGACGCCCGAAGCATCCGACCGCATTCCCGACGAAAGGCCCGGCATGCATCTGAAAAAAACGAAGCGCAACGGACGCGTGTATCTTTCGGTCGTGCAGAACTACCGCGAAGGAAACGCCACCAAGACGCGCACGATAGAAACGATCGGCTATGCCGACGCCTATGAAAGCGAATTCGCCGACCCGATAGCCCATTTCGAAGCATACGTGGCCGAGCTGAACGAGCAGCGCCGCGCGAAGCGGGCGCCGATCGAATTCTCGTTCCCGCGCGATTGCGTCATCGACGCCGATTGCACGGAATCGGCCCGATGGGGAATATCGATCGCGCTGGCCTATCTTGACGCCCTCGAAGCGAAACGCGCCATAACGCCTGGCGACTCGACCTGCGCAAACCGCAAAGAAGCACACAGGGAAGTCGCCGCCGCGCGGCGCGCCTTCGAGGTTTTCGCGGCCGAGCGCGTGCTGCACGCCTCGCCGAAACACGAAACCTGGGAACGGCGCGCATCGTTTCCGCGACGCTGCGATTTCGCCATCGACGAAGCCTACCGGGCGCTTTCCGTCATCGCCGCAGCCGACGGGCGCATCGCCCGCGCGATGCGCGCCGCCTACGAGCGCATCAGGCCCGATCATGCGCCCTTGTCGTGCGCGCGCGTTGTTTTGGGAACGTTCGCCTTCAACGACGTCGATGACGTCGACTCGGCGCAAAACCGGCACCCGAGCGCCCGACATGCCGTCTGCCTGGCCATGGTGCTCGACGAAGACGGCATGCCCGCCGGATATCGCCTGATAGACGCAAACCCCGATGCGGCCGCCGTGCGCAACCTGGCGCGCGACGTCAAAGAAAGCCTCGGCGCGCAGCGGATCGTATTGGTGGCAGGACGGCTTTCGCACGCCGACGCCATCATGCGCACGCTTGCGGCGTCGGGAGACGGCTTCATCATGCACCGCCCCCTTGAAACCGCCGTCGAGGGCATGCGCCACTGGGTCGTCGACGAACGGGGCTACACCACCAGCCGATCGGGAAACTACCGCATCAAGTCGCGCGTGAGGTCGGCGACATTCGAAGCGGACGACGGAAACGACGACGAGCAGCCCGCAGAGGCGAAGCGCACGCGCCATAAAGCGGCGGCGCGGCGCCTCCGCGTGCGCGACATCGTGTTCTGGGGTCGGGACTACGCCTTGCGCAAGCGGGGCGGGAAATCCGACGCTGCAGGCGACGACCTGGACGGATACGCCTGCATCGTCACGAGCGAAACCGACCTCGCCGCGCCCGAGGTGTTTCATTCGTACCGAGAGCTCTGGCGTCTCGCCGAGCCGTTCCAGGTGCTGGAATCGGACTTCTCGCCTTCGCCCTACCCCACGCCGGGCGACGAGCACCTGCGCGCGCATTTCGCCCTTTGCTATGCGGCGTTTTTCGCGCTGCTCCTCGAACGCCGCGACCTCGGCTGGCGCTACAACGCCGCCCAGGTTGCCGACGCGCTCGGCCGCATGGAGGGAAGCCGCCTGGCGGAAAACTGGTTTTTGTTCGGATACCGAAGCGATGTGAGCGACGCGATCGAGCAGGCGGCGGGTGTGGAAACGGCGCGACGGCTGCGCACGCGGCAAGACATCCGCCGCGGCATCGCCCAGGCGCGAAAGCACATTCGCGGGGAAGGGCCCGCCCACACATAACCGGGCTTTCGCGCGCAGCCTCATGCAAGCCCGAAAGCCCGTCCAACCCTACGACGCCGCCGCACAAAAAAAATGCCGCGCCCGAACGGGCGCGGCATCGCTATTCATCGGGGCGGTGCAGGCAAGATGGACACGCCGCGCTTCCCGAACGAAGGAACCGAGGCGCGAACCGAAGCCTACAGGCCCAGCGCTTTTTTCAAAGAGGACACGCGGCGGCGGGAAACGGGGATCTTGTCTTCCACGCCGTTCAGGGTAAGCAGCAACGTGCCGCCCGCCACGGGCTCAACCTCTTCCACCATGGAAAGGTTCACCAGATATCCGCGATGCACGCGGAAGAACCCATGGCCGTCCAGGCGCTTTTCAAGCTGCGCCAGCGAAACCGTGGAGAAGTAGCGGTCGGAATCGGTCTGAAGATACGCGTAGTCGTCGCGCGCCATGACATAGCGGATGCTGTCGATGGCGATGAGGATCTTCTTGCCGCCCTTTTCAACCGGGATGCGCTCGGATTGCGTCGCCTTCACATGCAGGGTGACATATTCGGTGGCGCGGTTCACAGCCTGGTGCAAACGATCGATTTCGACAGGTTTCACCAGGTAGTCGACCGCATTCACCTTGAAGCCCTCAAGGGCGTGCTCGCTGTACGCCGTGACGAAAATGACCGCCGGCGGGTTTTTCAGGCGCTGCAGCGCCTCTGCGAACTGGATGCCCGTGACCTCGGGCATGCTGACATCGAGAAACAGCACATCGACCGGATAGCTCTGCATTTTCTCGATGGCCTCGCGCACGCTTGCGGCCTCGGCCAAAACCTCGACGCCGCCGACTTCGCCGAGCAGATAGCGCAGCTCGGAGCGGGCGGGCGCTTCGTCGTCTACGATAATCGCGTTAAGCAAAACGTCCTCCATCACCCTTGGCGAACGCTTTGCTCGCCAGACACCGTTCTTGCATATTAGCCGAAATGAGCAGCCCCGTGAAGCGGTTACGAAGGAATGGGACGCTATGGGCATCATTCGTCGCACATCGATGGATTTTCTCCATCGATTACGCCGTTCGCCCCGCGAAATACGTCGTCTGCATGTCTGCACATACCGCCCGCCGTGAAATCGACAGCAGGCGATGCGGAAGCGACGCAGCGGCCTGCGCAAGCGCCCGTTGCGTCGCAGACAGGCTGCAACGGCGAGCATGCAAGGCGGAATCGCCTGCGGCGGCGAGGGCGAAAAGCCCGCCCCCCTCTCTCGCACATGGCGGCGCCCGCGCGCCGTTCGCGCATTCCGCGTGACGCGCGGACGAGCTAATCGTCGAGCAGCGCGTCTTTCAAATACATCTGCACGCGCGTGCCCTTGCCGGGGGTAGACTCCACCTCCATGCGCGATTCGGTGCCGTAATAGCCCGTCAGACGTTCGCTGATGTTCTTCATCGCAATGCCCAGGCCTTTCGACGCCGAGGGGCTCAGCAACTTGCGTTGCTGCTCGACGTCCATGCCTATCCCGTTGTCGGCCACGGCGATGTACACGTCGTTGCCATCGCTTTGCGCCGTCACGGCGATCGAGAGCGTGCCTTCCTGCGGCATGGCATGGCGCACCGCGTTTTCCACCAGGGGCTGCACCATGAACGCCGGCACCATGAGGTCTTCCAGGCCGGGTTCGATATCCACGTCCATAACCAGGCGGTCTTCGCCGAAACGCGCCACCTCGAAGGTGAAATAACGCATGGTCTGGTCGATTTCGCGCATCAGCTCCACCAAGTCGTCGGAATTCTCCAAGGTGCGGCGGTAGAAGACGGCGAACTCGCGCAGCAGCATGCGGGCGCGATCGGGGTCGGTGCGCACGAGGCTTGCGATGGTATTGATCGTATTGAACAAGAAATGGGGGTTGATCTGCGATTGCAGCGCCTTGAGCTCCATGGTGGTGGCAAGCTTGGTCTGCTGCTCGAGCTCGACCGCCGCGATCTGGGTCGACATGAGCTCGCCGAGCCCCTCGGCGAGGGCCATCTGCGTTTCGGTGATGTCGCCCGCGTGGCGGTAGTAGAACTTCAACGTGCCGATGATCGCGTCGCCGCGGCGCAGGGGCACGATGATGCCGGCGCGCAGGTTTTTCACCTTCGTGGGAAAGCCGATCTCTTCGGGCGTGTGCAGCGCGCGGATGCGGCCGTCTTCCAACGTTGCGTGCGTTGCCTTCGTGCGAATGGGGGTTCCGGGCGTGCTGGGCGTCTCCTCAAGGCCCACATAGCCCAGAATGTGCTCTTTATCGGTGATGGCCACCGCATGGGCGCCCGTGGCGGGCAACAGAAGGCGGCATACCTTCTGCGCCGTTTCCATGTTGAAGCCCTCCTGGAAGCAGGCAAGCGTTTCGCGGGCGATCTTCAGGATGGTGTCCGATTGGCGGGCGCGCACCGAATCGGGATTGAGATGCAGATAAATCAGCAGCGCCACCGACACCGTGAACGAAACGCCCGCGACGACATTCAGGTCGTCGAACATTTCGGGCCTGCAGATGCCCATGACCAAAACGGCGGCGGCGAGCGTGGCCACCGTGAACAGGACGAGGTCTATCAGCTTGGCGTAATTCGCCTTCACGTTCATGATTCCCATGAATCCCCCTTCTTGCATGGCGCTACATGGCGCCGAATTCGTTGACCACCAAAACGACGGCCGCAATCAGCAAAAACGCGGCGAAGACGAACCGCAGCGCGCGCTCGGGAACGCGTTTTACCAGGCTCGCCCCCAAAAACGCGCCGGGAATGGAGCCTGCAGCCGTGGCTATTCCCACCAGATAGTCGATGTTGCCGAGCAACCCCTGCTCGATCGCGCCCGGAACCGCCAGAATGCACACGGCGAGCAGCGACGTGCCCGACGCCAGACGCATGGGAACGCCCAGCAAGGCCATGAACAGCGGCACCATGATGAACCCGCCGCCGACGCCCACATACCCGCTCATAAAGCCGGCGATCGCACCGATCGCAACCACCTTCATAACGAACGAAGCCGTGAACGCAGGGGCGGCATATGAGGGTTTTTCGGCGGATGCGCCGGATGCGGGGACGGAAGGAGACGAGCCGGCCGCAGAAGACGCGGGCGAAGAGGCAGCCTTTCCGCCCTTCGCATCCTTCGAGCCTTTCGAGGCGGCGAACGCCTTCTTGAACATGGTGAACGCCGAATACGCGATGATCAGCGCGGCGGCGGCCATGACGAGCCAGGTCGGAGACGCGGCGGCGGCCATGACGCCGACGGGCGAGAGGCACGCGCCCGCAAGGCCGCACACGATGCCCACGCGCGCGACGCACGTCTTGTTGCGCACATGCTTCGCCATGCCCGAAAGCGACGTGGGAATGATGGTGAAAAGGGAAGTGGCGGTGGCGGCGATCGGATTCATGCCGAACACCAGCCTGAACAGCGGCACCATGATCACGCCGCCGCCGATGCCCAAAAGCCCCGACAGCACGCCGACCGCAATGCCGCACAGCGCGGCAACGACGAACAACTCCATGGTTTACTCCCCCGCCCCGAGGTTCAGCCTGATTTCGGTCGTTTCGCCAGGGCTGACGCCGCCGGACGCGCGCGAGGCGGCGCGCATCTGCTCGACACGCTCCTGCTCCTGATTCGACGACGTCGCCAGAGCAGCCTGCATGATGACGTCGTTTTCAAGACGCGCCATGATGGCGGGCCACTTGAACTGGAATTGGAAATAATGCGAGCAATGCTCTTCGGCATAGCGGGCGGCATCGGTGGTAGCCGATTTCGCGGCACGCCGATAGCCCTTGCCGTCAGGGCGTCCGATGGAGCGCAGCCAGGCCGTGCGCTTGATGCGCTTCGCTACGCTCGGCTCCAAAAACGGGCCGGGATACGGCTGGAGCGATTGCGGCTTGATCTGCAGCAGGTCGATCTGCGTGCGGGCGTATTCGATCTTGCGGCACTCGTAGAGCCAACGGAAGATATCCTGGCGAAACCGCAGGCCCTCGCGCGGCGTGGCGGGCGGCAGATGGCGCATCACCCATCGATTGTCGAACCAGATGTCGCTTCCGTACATACGCAAATCGAGCATATAGTCGAGGTCTTCGCCGCGCGAGATCCACGGGTCGAACGACACGCGCCTGAACGCCTCTTTGTGCAGCGCCAAGCAGCCGCCGCACACATGGTTCGATCGGGAAAGACGCGGGCCGCGCATGACGCGTTCGATCCATTCGTTGAACGCCTTGCCCTGCTCCCAGAAGCGGTCGTACCACTTCGCCGAACGGCTTGAGCGATAGCTTCCTTCGCTGTTAAGGTAGTAGCCGGTCTTCGCAAGGATGGGAATGCCGCGGCGGGTGAGCTTTCCCAGACCGTACATCGCCTTTTCGAGGAACGCCTCGTCTTCGATCACGGAATCGTCGTCGAGAAACACCGCGGCGTCGAAATCGAGCATGTTCGCCACGAGAAGCCCCAGGTTGCGCACGGCTCCGTAGCCCTCGAGCCCGATTTCCTCGCGCACCGGCACGCCGAGCTGCCCCATGCGCTGGCGGATGAGCGCAAGCTCGGGCGCCGCGATCACGGTGATGTCCAAATCGGAGAAGTATTCCGCCACGTTGCGGATCTTGCTTGCCGCCCGGTTCTCGATGGAAGGCTCCGCCGCCACGAGGATCACGATCTGGCCGAGACCGCGCACCTTGCGCAGCGAATCGAGGCAGCGCGGCAGCTCGCCTTTGCAGGAAAGCGTGGTGGTGTGGTCGTATGTCGCCGTGACCGACCCGACGTCGGTCTTGCGGCGGGCGGATATATAGGTAGGTATGAGAACAACGGGGTTCATAGGCGCCTTTCTTCCTTGCGCCCGCATGCGGGCGTACGATTCCGGCGACGGGGAGGAAAGACGAAGCGGCCCTTCGGAGCCGCCCCTTCACGACGGGGGCATGCAAACCCCCTCATGCGCCCCGGCGCCGCCGCGCATTGCCGTCTATTCTACCCTTTTGCCGAAATGCGCGCCGCGCAGGAGCCGACATGAAGGCGCCGCGTGCGCCCGAAGGACGCCGCGACCCGATCGAAAGCGTTATCGGCGCTTGAACACGTTGGCCTTGCGCAGGGCGGACACGAGCGGCAAACCCAGCGCATACACCACGACGGCTTCCCCGATACCCGTTGCCGCCAGGCCGAACAGATACATGGGAAGATAAGCGCCGTCGAGGCTTATCGTGGTGAACGGAATGGTATAAAAGCCCAGGCCCTGCAGCAGAATGGGCAGATAGGCGGGAACGATGAGCGCATTGGCCGCCACCGGGCCGAGCAGCGCGACGGCCGGCCGGTCGGCGAATTTGCGGCACCACAGGGCGCCGACGAGCGTGGCAAGCGACCCGAACACCACGTCGAGCAGGCCGAGGGCCCCCGTTCCTGAAATGACCATATTGGCAAGGTTGGCCACGATGCAGCCGATGGTAAGCCCCGGCACCGCCGCAGGCGTGAGAACGGCGAGCGCGACGAGCGCCTCGGAAATGCGGAATTGCACCGGCCCCCATGCAAGGCCCTGCAGCAGCACGAGCGCGGCGAGGGTGCACGCGGCATAGACGGCGGCGATCATGCCTGCCTGGGCGATGTAGGACGTGCGCGCCGAAGACGCGCCCTTCACGGCGGTTTTTTCCATGGGATTCTCCTTTTCCGCGTGCGACGAGACGCGCACGGGCTATGGGCAACGAATAGTCTGACGAAGCACAGGGCCCAACGATGCACTTCGCGAAAGCGCAGTATAGCAGAAAGCCGCGCCCGGAACGGGTCGCGGCTTTCTCGATGCATGCGGGATAGCGGCCTACTTGGAGCAATCCTCGTGCGCGGCGGCTTCGCGCTCGGCCTTCTTGGCGGCTTCGCGCTCGGCTTTAAGCTGGGCGATCGGCTTGGAGGCGTCTTCTTTCGCCTTGGCCTCGGCCGCCTCCTTCTCGGCAGCGGCCTTCTTTTGCGCCTCTTGCTCGGCGGACGGCTCGGCCTCTTTCTTGCCCCCGAACACATGGCCGAAGCGTTTCACCGGCTTTGCGGCCTTCGCTTCTTTTTTGGCCTTGCGCGCGTCCTCTTTCTGCTGCGCGACCTGGTTCGCCGCATTGGTGGCCATGTGCTGTTTGACCTCTTTGGGATGCTTCTTCATCATTTCCATCTGGTAGGCGCGGCGCACCTTGCGAATCTTCGAGAAGTCGAGCCACAAGGCGCCGATGATGCAGCCGTATGCGGGAATGATGCAGATCCACGTGGCCCAGATATTGTCGGGCATGAAGTTCGGCATGATCATGCCGAGCACCGTGAGCACGATGGCGCTAATCAGCAGCACCCACCAGATGCGACGCAGCTTCTTGTACTGCTCGGTGGGAGGGTTGTAGAACATGCGGTCGAGCTCGGCCCGCTTGGCGCGCTGGGCCTTTTTGATGGCCTTCTTCTCTTTCGGCGTATGGCCTGCCGGGCGCACATAGACGCTTGCGGCGGCCTTCGCCTTCGGCTTGGCGGCGGCGGCGGATTTTTTGGTCTGGCCCTTGGGCTGCTCGCTTTGGTAGCGCTCGTTCATCGGATTACGCTGGGACACTTGCTTTCGTTCCTTTCGATACGCGGACGCGTAGAATTTTTCGCAAATTGCAATAATGCCAAAGCCCAGGCCGCGCCGCAAGCGGCAAACGATGAGCCGTTGCGCCCCCGTTACGCGGACGAAGCCCGCTGCGGTGCGCACGCCCGCGACACCTGAGCCCTTCCGACACGCGCACGCGCTACTTCTTGCCCTTCAATTTGCGCATGCCGCCCGTTTTCCCCGAAGCGCGGTCTTTCGGATCCTTCTTCTCCTTCATGGCCTTGATGCGATCGTAATCGTACAGCGGTATATGGATGGTGAAGCAGGCGCCTTCGCCCTTCTTGCCCTCCACCTGGACCCATCCGCCATGACGGTCGACGATTTCTTTCACCACGGCCAGGCCCACGCCCAAACCGCCGCTTTGGCGCTCGCGGCTTTCCTCGGCGCGCCAGAAGCGGTTGAACACCATCTTGCACTCTTCGGGCGAAAGGCCGATGCCCGTGTCGCGCACGGCGATCGACGCCATGATGTCGCCCTTGCGCACCACGACCGACACCTTTCCGGGCGAGGGCGTGTAGCGCACCGCGTTGGAGATGAGGTTCGCCGTGGCCTGGCGGATCATATCGCGGTCGCCGTATACCATGACCTCGTCTTCGGCATCGAATTCAAGCGTGAGGCCGGCGTCGCGCACGAAGGCCTCGTGCGACATGACGAGCGGGCGGATCAGCTCGCCCACGTTGATGACCTCTTCGTTCATGGGGGTGGAACGATTTTCAAGGCGCGAAAGGCGCAACAGCGCGTCGACAAGGCGCCCCAGACGCTGGACCTCGGCGTTCACCGTGCCTAGGCGCTCTTCGTCGGGCTCGAACACGCCGTCGACGATCGCCTCCACCGTGGATTGGATCGCCATGAGAGGCGTGCGCAGCTCATGGGCCACATCCATGGTGAGCCGACGTTCGAGCTGCTGGTTTTTCTCGACGCTTTCGGCCATGGCGTCGAAGGTCTTGCCGAGCTCTGCGATTTCGTCGTTGCCCTCCAGATTGGTGCGGGCCGACAGGTCGCCTTCTTTGATGGCTGCGGCCGTGCGCGTCATGCGGTTGATGGGATTGACCAAGCCGCGCGCGAACAAAAAGCCGATGCACGAAGCAAGCACCACCGAAAGCACGGCGGCGAAGGCCATGGCCTGGTAGCTCTGGTTTCTGAACGTCTGATCGGCCTTGGAGAGCAGCACTTCGGAGCCGTAGACCCACATATGCACCGAGCCGACCGCCTTGCCGTTTGACAGCACGATCGACGAGGTTGCCACCTTGTCGTTGCCGTCGGGCGCAAACGACGCCTCGGCGGTGATGTTCTGGAAGCCGCCCGTCGGCGCTCCAGCGCCTTCGGGCAAGGAAGAATCGTAGACCACCTGGCCGTCTTTGGCCGAAGTGACCTGAATGCCCATGCCTGGCTGCAGCATATGCGCCGATTGTGCGGGCTGCACATCGTCCATACCGATCGGCGGATACCCGATGTCGGGAGACGACGCGGCCGCATCGAGCGCGGCCTCGTGGTTGGCTTCGTAGCGCGCCGCCACGCTTTCGGCCGTGGCGTCGGCCAGCTCCTGCACGTTCTCGCGCGTGTACGCCTGGAAATGCTGCTCCCACACATACGAAAGAACGCCCATGGCCACGATAACGGTCATCATGGCCACGAGCGCGAACGTCACGGTGACGCGCGTCGTGTAGGAGTATTCGAACAGGCGGTCGTGAATCCGGGAAAAGATGCCTTTGCGGTCTTTGGTGGAAGTATCGCCCTTCGGGGCCATAGCGCGCGCCGCCTTTCTTGAATGCTCTTCGACGCAGGGGCGTTATGCCTGCTAGCTCGTCTGCTTCGTGGGGTCTTCGAATCGATAGCCCACGCCGTGGACCGTGTGCAGCCATTTGGGGCTGCGCGGGTTGTCGCCAATCTTCGCGCGCAGGTTCTTCACGTGCGAATCGATCGTGCGCTCATAGCCCTCGAAGTCGTAGCCGAGCACTTTTTCGACCAGCTCCATGCGCGAATACACGCGGCCGGGATAGCGGGAAAGCGTGGTAAGCAGCTTGAATTCGCTGGCCGTGAGGTCGACCTCCTCGTCGTTGACGAGCACTTTGTGGCCCGACACGTCGATGGTCAGCTCGCCGAATTCGAGCACCTCGCGCTGCGGCTCGGAATCGGCGTGCACGCGGCGCAGAAGCGCGCGGACGCGCGCCACCAGCTCGCGCGGACTGAAAGGCTTGACCAGGTAGTCGTCAGCGCCCAATTCGAGGCCGATGATGCGGTCCTCCACCTCGCCTTTGGCGGTCAGCATGATGATGGGCACGTCGGAATTGTCGCGGATGGCGCGGCAGACGCGCTCGCCTGGCACGCGGGGAAGCATGAGGTCGAGCACCACCAGGTCGAAGTGGTGCTTGTTGAATTCTTCGAGAGCCTCCTGGCCGTCTCCGGCGGCCGTGACCCAGTAATTTTCACGTTCGAGATAGGCCGCCACAGCATCGCGGATGGCTTTCTCGTCTTCGACGAGCAGAATGCGGCGAGTTTCATTGCTCATAATTGGCACTCCTCCAATTCTCGGGGGGTTTAAACCCTCGCGCAGGCGGAACGGCCCGCGCGGGCCCGGTTTGGGTTTATTGTAACGATTCGCAGCATGCGCCATGCTCCCTTCGCTGAAAATGACACAATATGAGTCTATGTCTGAAAGAAAACCGACACCACGCCGCACAGCGGCCTCGCGACCGGCGCGGCCCCGCCATACGCAGCCTGCGCGTTCGCAACGAGCCCGCCGAGATACGCGGGCTTCTGTCGGCGTTTCCGCAAGCAGGGCGGCAAAAAGCAACCGCAGCGCCCACGGACGCGTCGCCTCGCGCCGCACGCCGATGGCTGAGATGCCCGCTTTGGCGAAAGGCGCTTCGAGCGCGGCGTTCAAGGCCAGCCACGCCGCCACCGCCCGCGCCGCGGCGGCATCCAAGCCGAAGGCGCGCAGGCTTCCCAGCCCTCTCGACAACCAGGTGCGCATTCCCCTGCCCGAAGGCGAGCGCACGCTTACGCGACGCCAGCTGCTTGTCGGCGCCGTAGGCATCGGCGCGCTGATCGCCGTGGGCGCAGGCGCGCAGGCCGTCTCGAAATCGCATGAGGCGGCAAGCGCCGTCGACACGATCGAGGTTCCCGCCGACGCGGTGGCCTCTTTGAGCGGCGGCACGTACGCCGCACTCGACGGCGACGCCCCGCTTGCCCTCGCGGGCGAATACAAGCTCCCCTACGGAACGCTCGTCTGGGCGAACTGCGATTCATATGCGGCATGCCTTCTTCCCACCGAAGGAGCCGATCCGCTCACCCAGGCGGGCATCGTCTCGCTTGCCGACGGCGCAGTGACGGTGGCGCTGCCCGAACCCGCAAGCAGCGAACGCGGATTCGACATCTACGACGTGCGCTGCGACGAGCACGGCATGGTGTGGGTGGAGGCGAACTGCCTTTCGGGCGAATGGCGCATCTATCAGGCGCCGCACAGCAAGGGTGCGATCGGGTCGGCCCTGCTCGTCGATTCCGGCACCGCCGATTACGACGTGCCGTTCATCGCCGCAGCCGGCGGGCGGGCGTTTTGGCAGGTCGCGCCCGATGCGAGCGGCGCCGCGGCCGCCGAGGCGTCGCTGCTTAAATCCGCCGCGTTCGGCTCGTCCGACGTGCGCGAAGACTGGCGCTCGAACGGGCGCATGGGCACGCCGATCTATGCGGCGGGCGACGGCGTGGTGATCGCGCCGCGCGTCGACGCGACAGGAACGTATTACCGGCTCACGCTCATCGACGCCGCAAGCGGGCAGATGAAAGATTCCCTCACGCTGCCAAGCGGCATGAAACCGCTCGAAGCGGGATATGTCGACGGGCGCTTCACGTTCTCGTTCGACGCCGGCTATCAAGACCACGGCGGATTGTCGAGCATCGGCACGTACATCCCCGTGGACAAAGGCGGCGCGGACGGCGGATCGTGGTTCTGCTTCGACCGCAACCCCACTGCGGCGCCGGCATGGGCAGGCACGTATTTCATGGTGAAGTCGACCCGCACGGTCAGCGGGGTCGATTTGGCGGCAGGCACATACTTCTCGCTGCCCTGCCCCGACGGCAGCGACGATTACGGCGATTATCTTGCCAGCACGGGAACCGCGAAATCGCTGGTCACCTACGTGGCCATGCCCGCAGCGGACGACACGGAGGCCTATACCCTCTTGCGCGTGTGGAACGCGTAAGGCGCAGTCCCGCCGCTCGATGAAGCCGGAGCCGCGAGCGCAAGGCTGCAGCTCCGAGGGCAAGACCGCAGCGCCGCGCGCAAGATGCGGCTCCGAGGACAAAAAATGACGCTTATGCCGCAACTTTCCCGCGTGACACAGAAGGCGGCGGGCAAATAGCGCCGCTCGCCGCCGAAAACATACCGTTTACCCGCCATAAAACGTCAGTAGCCGCGCCTGAAGCCTTCTCGGCGTGGCACAGGCGCAAAAAACCGGACTGAACCCCCGAATTCCTGACAAAAAGCGGCTTCGATCACGCGATTCGATGCGAAACCGGCCTGGTTCACCTGCGATTGTAGGAATCGAGCGGCCGCATCGCAAAAGGCAACAACACCTCAAGCGCGGGAATCATTTCGGCTTCCTTACACGCTGCGGAAGAGCCCGATCGTCCTGATATGGCCGAAGTCCGTCTCGTAGGGGTCGACCGCCTCGGGAATTCCGTCAAGCACGCCGAACCCGGCTCTACGATGCGTAGGTTGGCGAACGACGCGCAGGTGCGGATAATCCTTTCAGGCGCCCATCTTCACAACGAAGCGAACCCGAAAGGACATCCCATGAGCACCTACTTGACCGCGGATGCCATCCGCAACCTGCGCGAGGCGCGCGGGCTCACCCAGCGGCAGCTCGCCGAGCGGATCGGCGTGACCGACAAGGCCGTTTCCAAATGGGAATCGGGCCGCGGCCTGCCCGATATCTCGCTTATCGAAAACCTGGCCGAAGCGCTCGGCGTATCGGTCGCCGAGCTTTTGACGGGCGACGTGCGCGAGAACGCCAACCGGGCGGGCAATATGCTGCGCAGCAAATTCTACGTGTGCCCTATCTGTGGAAACGTCATCCACTCCATGGGCGAAGGGGCGTTTTCGTGCTGCGGCGTGAACCTTGCGCCGTGCGAAGCCGAACAGGCGGCCGAAGACGACGCGCACGCGTTCGCGGTCGAGCGCGTGGAAAACGACTGGTACGTCACGCTCGACCATCCCATGACCAAAGACCACTTCATCAGCTTCGTCGCATACGTGACCGACGACGGCATCTGCATGAAGAAGCTCTACCCCGAGCAGCTTGTGCAGCCGCGCTTCCATATGCAAGGCGGCGGATGGATATATCTGTATTGCAACCGCCACGGCCTGTTCAAAATGAAAACCCCGCGCATCGAGCGCCCGAAGCGCCCCGGCCTGCCCTAAGACCGCCCTCATGAAGCCCGCCGCCCGCGACATCGCAGCGAGCGGCGGGCAACGACGGCAATCGGCAGGAGCGTCGAACGCCTTGCGCGAAAACGCACGCTAGGCGCGGCCGGCGCTCCACGCCTCGACCCTGGCAACCAGGTGCGCGAATCCGGCATCTTCCCTCAGGAAAGCATACTTCTCGCTTGCGCGCAGGTCGCGAAGCACGAACTCCGCGATGCGCTGGGCGAAATCGGAGACGTCGGCCATGTCGGTTCCTCGGTACAGCACGCTGTTCGCCATCGTGCGCGATCCGGCTTCGATGCTTTTCAGCATGTCTTCCAGAATTTCAAGGCATGCCGCGGTGTCATGGCGGGCCGCCGCAACCTCGAACAACGACGCGTCGGACATCCATGCGGGCACATCGCAGAGCCGCATGATCGACGAACACCGTTGCGCCACCTCGAAGGCGTCGTCAAGACGGTCTTGCTCGACGGCGATTTCGACCAGAGACGACAGCGCCGTCTGCAAATCGCTCGACAGGCGCACCACGCGACGCTGCCATATGCTTCGAGCCTCGGACAGGCGGCCGATTCGCGCGTAAATGGCGGCTTGGCGCTCTTCTTTTTCGAGCGCATACGGGGCCGCATCAGGCAGTGTATCGACCAGCTCCTGCGCCTGCTCGTAGTCTTCATCCTTCATCGCCTGCGCTATCAGCATGCCCGTCGCCATTTCGCGCACGGCGGGCTCGGCGCTCGAAGCCAGGCGCCGGTAGTTCGCATCGATCGTCGAACGGTATTCCTCCCATTTGCCGCTCGACGTCGCTCCCACGCCATCGGCATCTGCGCATTCGGGCTCTCCGTAAAGAGACAAGGCCCCGTCGAGATACATCGTCAAAATGCAAGCGAGCTGATCGCATGCGGGATATTCGCGCATGGCGTCGACGGCATAGCGAAAACCGGCGTCGTAGCCCCCTTCGCGCACAAGGCGATCGGCCTCGCGCTGGATGGCGATGTTCTGCTCCTGAGTGATGTCTTCTTGAAACGACAGCAGCGTGTTCGCGTCGGTTTTCAGCAGGCGCGCAAGCACGGGGATCAGCGTGATATCGGGATAGCTCGCCCCGCGCTCCCATTTATTCACCGCGGGCGTCGAAACCCCCAGGCGCATTGCCACCTGCTCTTGCGTCATGCCAAGCTCGAGGCGCTTCGCGCGAATGACTTCGTTGATTTTCATGGTTGTCCCTTCGGTCGAAAGCAGATTCGGTCGGCATGCCTTGGCTCCATTTGACCGGATAGGCAAACGGCACGCAATTGAAGATATGGCGCGATGCAAGCGCAAGAAATTAACCGTTGGTTAAATGCGTAAGGCGCATCGTCGCCCGAAACCCTTAGAGACAGAATGTCAGGTCTATTCGACATTTCATACTTTCAAAAGCAAATTGTCAGGTTGACTCGACATTTTTCACCCAGGCGAAAGCCCTCGAGAGCCTATTCCGTTTTCATCGAAGACGCACGGCGGCGCATACGTCCGGTTCAGCTCCGAAATGTGCGAACCCATCAGCGACCTTTATGCTTGCGCTTGCGTTTCTCCTGGCGCAGGGCGAAGCGAACGTCGGCATCGGCCTTCTTGCGGGCGGAGCGAGCATGGAGACGGTCGTCTTTGGCCGCTTCGCTCGCTGAAGCGCGTGAAGGCATCGCGCTTCATTTGCTTGCGCACGTTTCGCTAGCGACGTTTGGGGTTCTTGGGCGGCGAGGGAACCTCGATACGCGCGGCGCCGCTCGCAAGAAAACCGCCTGTGCCCGCATCACGCGCAGAAGAGACTGGGGCGCAGCAGCCCTCTGCCGCGCGGCCGTATGAAGCAACGCCGGCCGCAGCCTCGCACATACGCGATGCGGCATCGTACAAGTCGGGAAAACACAGACGGTCCCAGGCGCGACTCAAAACGAGCTGCTCTATTTCCTCATTGGACGGCTCCGCGCCGAACACGATGCGGGAAGCGAAAAGCCTTCCGTCTTCGATGCGCTGAACGACCCCCACCCAGAATCGGCCGTCGTGAAAGACGGTCAGGGTGCACGACACGCTGATCTTCCGCATGGCAATCCTCCTTTATGTAGAACCATGCGGAGAAGGGACAACCAAGGAGGCAGGTTACTGACGAAAGCTCGCGATGGCCGGCGGCTTTCGCGCCTCGACTACCCGACGAGACCGTGTTTTCATCTCCGATTCCGCCAGTATAGCGCTTGCCAGCTCGCCCAGGGCCTCTTCTTTCAAGCGCCCAGCCTCAGCAACGACCGAAGGTACAATAGACGGCCCGGGCAGCGTCGCTTTTGACCACAGCCAAAATCTGCAATAGATTTATGCGAACATATAAGAGGATTCATGACCCGCATAGAAAATACGCAGGAAATCGGACGAACCATCCGCGAAGGCCATTGGTTCGAATCCAGACCACGTGGCCAAAATCTTAATTTTGAACTGGTAAAACAGTTCAAGGCCTTTCTTTTATCTGCCTCTGAGGACGAGTGGCTGTGTCATCATCCGCATAAAACGATACCCTTGCTGGTAAGCAACTGGTCTCCACGCCTTCGCAGAAATCATCTTTTGCTTGGCCTAGAGACGTCAGTCGAGGTGACCGGAAAGACCGAAATGATGAGTTGCATCTCTGTTATCAAGCGGGTTGTGGGAAACGCGGCTTCTCATCCTGGACAGGTTCACTGGCCTGCTGGAATATTAGATAACAGGCATATCTGTTTTTTGCTGAAAACCAGTGAGCAGATAGCGCTTCGGTTCACCCGCTGAATTGAGCGCCAGTTGCCCGCCACAACAAAGGAATAGCTCCGATGGTTATATAGAAAACCCCTAATCTGCCCGAAAACATTTGGATCTCGGCAAGCAAGAACCAAGCAGTAACGATTGCTCTCGGGAAGGCTTTCAAGATAGAACTCCGCTCTTTTCTCATCGTAGAACTTCCTGCATAGACGACACTCGATGAGCTTGTCGCCGGATACAAACTGGGTGTACATGCGCGAACTTCGACTATCGAAAAGCATGTCCGCAACACGCGTGCCGCCATAATAACTTGAGGAAGGAAGCTGTTTAAGCAGGTCGTATGTCTGGCGAATGGTCCGCGGAACCCCTTGCTCCTTGGGTTCCAAATCCGTTCTAGCAGATGGGCGGATTGCCGTGTGGTTCGTATGCGACGACGAGCCTTTATCAGCACTCATAAAGTTGGAAAGAATGCAGTGGAAATCGAACTTCCGCTCGTCATATCGCTCCTTCGGACTTGCTGCGTTTTTCGCGAAGGGGCAACCCTCACGATGCGGATGGCTGGGAAGAGCACGGAAATAGGGGTTCCTTATTCCGTTGCGCATTACTGGCGTAAGCCAGGCAAGACAATCCGGGTCGGGGCAATAGTACGTCTTTCCTGCGGGCTCGCTATAAAGGTCTTCGGCGGCAACTTCATCGCTTTTGTCTGGCTTACGGTAGGCATACGTTGACATAGCGTCTCCTTTTATGCGAATGAATTCGTATGCAGATATCAATACGAACATTGCGGCACGAAGCCACTTCGGGGCTTGGCGGCGCTAACCACGTGGAGGACAGGGGTCGCTACCATGAGAATCACGAGCTCGAATCCTGCCATCCGGCCGATGAATGAAGACTTCTGAACTTTGATTACGTGCTATATCGCGCGCTATACGAATTGCCTCCCCTTGCGTTCTGGTCACCGCAGTCGCTCGTAAAGACTTCTCTGCCTTAACCTGCCAATTGCCATCTGGCCGCGGGGTAACATGCTGGTTCTTGGATGTCATTCTTCTCCAATCTTTCGTTATGGAGCGGGTCGATTCCACTCTATTTTGTTTTGCTTAATCATATATTATTTGTCCCAAATTACAATTACTTGTCCCATGCTATACTTCTATCGCAAACAAGAAGGGGGTCGGTATGAAAAAAAGAGACGTTGTTGAACTCATCAGATGTCATGCCGAAGGCAACGATAAGGGCTTCCGCGACGAATCCATAAGCATCGCACGTGAATTTGCGGCATCGGGCGACCAGCGCCTTGCCGAGTACATTATGGCGCTGCTATCAAATGCAAATACGCTATCTCCTCAGTTCGACGGTCAGCCAGGTTTTCTGACCGCGGTATCGAGCGCCACATCGGCACTGCCTCTTCCAGATCCGATCGCTGATGACGTTAGCGGAATCATCAACGCCCTCCGTTCGTCCATTGGTGTCAACAAGTTCCTCTTTTATGGACCGCCGGGCACGGGGAAGACGGAAGCGGTAAAACAGGTTGCCCGCATTCTTGATCGAGATTTGTTTATGGTCGATTTCGATGTTGTAATCGATAGCAAGCTTGGGCAGACGAGCAAGAACATCACGTCCTTGTTCAAAGAAATCTCCGGGTTCGCGCAACCAGGGCGGGCCATCGTGCTATTTGACGAAATCGATGCTCTGGCGCTTGACCGCACAAGCGATAACGATGTGCGCGAGATGGGACGTGCAACATCGATTTTGCTCCGGGAACTTGATAGACTGGACGGTTCTATCGCAGTTTTCGCGACGACCAACCTGCACGATTCGTTTGATAAAGCCCTGTTGCGTCGCTTTGATGCATGCATAGACTTCGGCCGTTATGCACGCTCGGACCTTGAGGAGGTTGCTGAGTTCATTCTTGATGCGATGCTTTCGAAATATAACAGCCCAGCGAGAGACGTGCGCATCTTCAAGAAGATTCTCTCACAGCAAAAAACACTACCGTATCCGGCGGATCTCCTGAATATCATCAAAACGAGCGTCGCATTTTCAGAACCGGGAAGCAAATACGATTACCTGCGTCGCCTTTACCTTCAATTGACGGGAGAAGCATCCGTAACCCCCGAGGTGTTGAGGAGCCAGGGGTTCACAATGCGCGAGATAGAGAAGCTCACGGGTGTTTCGAAAAGTTCGGTATCACGTACGCTGAATGGATAGAGTATGAGCAACAGCACACTCCGGCTCCATGGGAAGCTTAAGCATAAGGGAAATGACAATCCGACAGTAATTCCCTCGCTACCTGCGAGGGCGCGAATCACCTCTGATCGAGTCATGTTTTTGCATGATACGCTCGCCGATGTCGCGGCCTACTGGGAGCAATCGCATGCACAGCATAAGCCGCTTGTGACGGTGCGTTACCAGCGCGTTGTCCCCAAGAGCGGAAGGATTCTTCGCTTGCTGAGCGAGCCCACAATGGCCTCGTCAAACGAATCTATTGTGGGCGCGCGTTTCTACCGCAACACCGAGGGCAAGACTCAACACGTCATCACACACTGCATAAGCCTCAATGCAATTCGCAAGTCGATTGACGAGTTGTCCTCGCTCGCAATTTGTCTTGATAGGATGTGCGGAGGTGAGCTCACCGACAATCGATTGAAAGAAATCAACGATAAAAGGCCAGATTTCGAGGGGCTACCCTTGACCCGGACTGCGTTTACCAAGCTTTCAATGGACGTCCGCAATGTCGAGCGATTCATGCTCAACGACGCACCGGATGCTGTTGATGACATATCCCTGGTTACGCTGTTTAAGGGCGCGCTGCCAAGCAATAGAGAATTCCTGCGCTCAATCGGCATTTCGGAGTTGAACCTCACCACCTACGACGACTCTACATTTCTACTCACACCAGAGCAGTATAGGGCACTCTACAGCCAGGCCCCTCAGCTCATCGCGATGGCACTCAAGGATATGAATGAGATTCCGGTGGAGCCGGGGGATGAACGGGATTTTGGAAGAATGGAGATACCCTCCCCCTCCGGCGAGCCCTGGATCGGTGTTATCGATACACCCTTCAATGAAGATGTATATTTTTCGGATTGGGTAAGCGCGGAAACGACACTCCCCTCCGAGGTGCTGCGTCCACAAGATTACCAGCACGGGACTTGCGTGTCGTCGATTGTCGTAGATGGACCATCGCTCAACCCAATGCTAGATGACGGATGCGGGCGTTTTCGCGTCCGCCATGTGGGCGTGGCAGCGAGCGGACGATTCAGCTCGTTCTCCATCATCCGGGACATCGAGCAGGCCGTAATTCGTCATCCCGAAGTGAAGGTTTGGAATCTTTCATTAGGATCCGTATTGGAAGTGCCTGAGAACTTTGTATCTCCTGAGGCGGCGGCTCTGGATAGGATCCAATCGGAACACGACGTTCTGTTTGTGGTCGCGGGAACAAACGACCCAGGATGCTCAGGAGACAAAAGGATAGGAGCCCCCGCTGACTCCATCAACTCGCTTGTGGTCAATGCGGTTCGCCTCGACGGGTCGCCTTGTTCCTATGCGCGTAGCGGCCCGGTTCTTTCTTTTTTTGGAAAGCCCGATGTCAGCTATTATGGTGGAGATTTCGACCAGCCGCTGCAAACGTGTTGGGAACGGAGGGCCTTCCACCTGACGAAGGGCACCTCGTTTGCCGCTCCCTGGGTGGCGAGGAAGTTGGCGTATCTTATCCATATTGCTGGCTTCAGCCGCGAAGCAGCTAAGGCTCTCGTGATTGATGCTGCATGCGGATGGGGCTCTGCGGCTGATTCGACGGCGATGGGCTATGGAATCGTGCCGAAGCGCATCGAGAACATCTTGGAAACGGGTGAAGATGATATCAAGTTCATCATCACGGGGGCGTCTATGGCATACGAGACGTACACCCACAACATTCCGGTCCCCATAGACAAGGGCGCGCATCCGTATAAGGCGAGAGCGACGCTTTGCTATTTTCCGCATTGCGAACGCAATCAGGGCGTCGACTATACGTCAACGGAGCTTTCAATCTCTTTTGGACGCATCAATGATGAACGCATCAAGCCCATCAACCGCAATCGCCAGGATCTGCCCGGCTCTTTTATCAACGAGGGAGAAGCGCGCGACCTCTACCGGAAGTGGGACAACGTCAAATGCATATCCGAGTCGATAAAGCCTGGCAGTCGTGCGGTAAAGTGCTACGAGAGCGGCCTATGGGGCCTGAGCGTCAAAACCAAAGAGCGCCTCGGTACCCGCTATGGGAAAGGAATCCGCTTTGCGGTCGTTGTAACACTTCACGCACTAGACGGCGTGAATCGCATCGAGGAATTTATCCAACGCTGCTCCCTCCGCACTTGGATTGTCGAAGAGGTTTCGGTTGAAAGCCAGATTGAGATTTACAACGAGGGCAATCAAGAGATTGAATGGGAATAACGGCTGCGCTCAACTAGGACGGCATTAATTTGTCGATCCTATTTTGTGCACAAAGTGAGGACGGCGGAGCGCAATCCGTCGTCCTCACTCGCATACGATAGCGATTGGGGAACTCAGGGAAAGGGGCTACGCTTTCGTCGCCGACAATGGGGCATGAATCTGGCGTAGTCTCAAAACCAATTTTGCATCATTGTAGGTGCTGGAGTGAAAAATACCTTTAGCCACGCAGCTTGGTCATCGCGCCCCTCAAAGCACTCAATACCCCTATCGCCACGGGTTGCTCATCAATCTCAAATACGTCGTGAACCTTGTCATCTCCGCCGCCATAAACGCGATTCCGTACAGGGTCATCGCCAAAATAGCAGACAAGAACCGCACATGGAGAAATGCCGACATCGAGCCAGGAAATGCGCAGACCGATGCGAACAATCAAGCGCTTGCGCAACGCATCGAGCAGACGAAGCAGGAAATCTTCGTTGCGCAGTTGTTCGCAGCCATCTTCTACAGGCGCTCGACCCGAGGGGCGACACCCACCATGATGCAGTCGCAACGCGAAGCGCAAATCTAACACCGAGAAAGGCGGGCCGACTACATGCGACAGACGGGATGGCGGACGACCGTCTTGAGGTTTTCGGGCTTCGAACGGCGCGGGTCGCTCAGATAGATTTCATGATGCAGCCGAATGCCTGGTACGGCACCGTTCGCATCAAGCGCGGTCAGCACGGCGGCGGTGTCGAAAGCGCGGGCGGCGTCGCGCCCCGCGGGCGGTTCCCCGCCTTCGGCGATATCGCACACGAGCCCTTCGTCTTCCACGAACGCCGCCAACTTCGCGATAGTGGCAGGCTCGTCATCGTACGGACCACGATGCATCGCTTGCACGCACAACCCCTCGGCGAAGCGAACCAGGCAAGGCACGCCCGCGGAAACGACACGAGCAATTGCCGCTTCGCACGCATCGGCCAGCGCAGGCTTCTTTTCAGCCAGCCTGGTACATGCCCACGTGAGCGTCTCGGGCGTCACGAAATCCGGCTGCCGGATAAGCGAAACCCACGAAAGCGCCTGCTTGTCGGCGATCAAGGCACCGTCGAACGCTCCTGCACCCGCCCACCATAGGCCCTCGAGCGGCGGCACCACGTAATCGAAATATCCTTCAGGCTGCCAGGCGCCCATTTTCGCCATTTTCACCGTATACGAAAGCCCGTAAAGCAGCTCGAGCGCTCTTGCATAGGCGCCGTCGGGCTCATTCGGATCGCCCGTTCCCGCCACGGCGAGAAACGTCATCGGCGGAACTTCGACAAGGGAAGACTTGTTCTTCGGCAGGTAGAGGTCCTTATATTCCTTCTTGAAATCGAACGACATGAAAGCCCCTTTCTCGTCAGCAAGCACGAAACGATTCGCCCGTTCCTGGCAAACTCGAACCCCTCGAAAAGCGGCGAAGGGAAGCGAGCGGCACAGCAGCCGACAAACGATTCGGAATCGCCAGCACGACAGCCGGAAATCGTCGTTGAAACGAAGCGAAATCACAATTGCACCTAGAAACCCGATGCTGCTTTCCTGGCCGTTTCTACGATTTCTCGCTGTAATTTCTTGGTCAGCTTCGAAAACACCAGTTCGTAAGAATGGTCGCACAGTTCCATAAGCAAACCGCTAACCACATCCGCATCAAGGTCGATCGATATCCAATTGCGCTTATCCATATAAAACCCCGGATAAACGGCGTCGGGAAGCTCCGCGCGCAGGGCTTCGGCCCATGCGGGATCGCATTTCAGCGTCAAAAGACGACGCCCTCTATACGGCTCCTTATGCTCGGGCCCCACCGTGAATTCAGCAGCGAACATCTTGCCGCCTACCAGGTAGCGCCACCACTCCCATTCGGCCTTGAAATCCTTTTCGGCACCGGGCTTGGCACGCAAATACGCATCGACTTCCGAAGTCTTCATCGAATCCTCCTAGCAACATGACGTGCCCATCCTACAAAAGGAAACCGGACAACGCATGGCCTGTTTTGTAATAAGGAGAAGGTCCGTGTGCGAAGAAGGCAACGCTCAACCAGGCTTGCGCGACCTAACAGCAATCGACGCGCCCCCGCAAGACGCGGCAAAACGCCCCTTAAAGAGGCTCTGCCGTCACGAGTGTTTTAGTGTGCGGATAAAATACGATGCGAACCCTATCCCCCGCGGTGCATGCCGAAAAAAACTCGACTTCATCGCCATCGGTCGATGCCAGCTCTATGCGATGCAAGGCCGATTCTCCAACACCGCCGCGAACCTCCGCGAAATCGACCTCCGTCGCTTCGCCCGAGAAGCCTCCTTTTCGAGCATCGCCGCCGCGCTTCACAGCATCCACTTCGACGATCGACGCCTCGATGTCCTCGGGTCCTGTCGTCACGTCGGTCGCCAAGCATGAAAAACGAACGACCCCAAGCGCAAACGCAGCGCAGGCCAGCATTGCGACAGCCACGACGATTGCGCCGCTTATCACGCGGCCGCGCAACAGCACGACATTGCAACGGGCTCCAAAGCGCGCGCGAAACGTGCGCCACACAAGCACGACCCAAGCAATCGTCGCCATCGCGACCCCCGCGACAAGCACCATGCGGATAGCCCCATACGGAAGGAAGCCGGAAACCGCAATCCCAAGCGCCCATACTCCGACAACGCCCGCCACCTCCAAGGCCGCACACAGCAACACGGGGCGCTCGGCTTCGAATGCTTCTTTGTAGGAAAAATCCAATCGCCGATCGGGGCCTTTGGCCCATGCATCGCGCAAAACCATTCCCGCCAAAACGGCGCAGACGCCGCCGAGAAGCACCGCCGCCAACACCATCGATGCGGCGCTCGCGGCATACGTAACCAACCCGGCCATGCCGACGCGCGAAGCCGCCCGAGAATAAAGGATGCATGCAACGGCGCATACCGCCGCTATCCCTGCCGCGATGCGCGTTTCACGTGAAACATTAGACTTCGCCATCTAGCAGCCCCTTTCCAACATGGCGCGGGCTTGGCCGCGCATCCAATCACGCACCCAATCCGGCTCAAGCACCTCCAATTGCGCGCCATAAGAGAACAAGTGATAAAGCATGCGTTCGCTCGGTTGGCAAAACACCGTCACCGATAGGCGGCCGTCAGGCATAACGTCGATGACGTCGGGGGCGAACTCTTCCCGAACACGACCCGCCGCCTCAGGAGCGAACACCATGGCAAGGCGGGGCGCATCGACCGGCTGGCCGCATTGGGCGACTTTACCATCAGGCCCGATGAAACGCGTGATGGCCGGGGCTTCGCGCGGTTCGAACACAATCGGCAAAAGCTCGATCGACTCCCAATCCATGCGCAGAAGCTTGAACGTGCGCCAATCGTCGCGCATCCGGCACCATGCCCGTACGTACCACGACCGTTCTTTGAACAAAAGCTTCGCGGGCTCCACCTCGCGCACGGTTACGCGGTCGGCATTGTCGCGATACGAAAACCGTAAAACACGATGATGCGCAATGGCCTCGCGCACCGCCTCGAAAGCGCGGCGACACGTTGGCGGCGCGCCCCAGAACGAGAAGTCGACCTCGATCCAATCGTCCGGCTCGCGGCGAAAAAGCGCGGCAAGCCGCCTCAGGAGAGAATCGCCGTCGGCGGCAAGGGGCGCATCGATGGTCGAAAGAAGGGAAAGCGCCGCGAGCACATCATCTTTTTCTGCATCGCTCATGAGCGATGCGTCAATCGAATACCCGGGCAACAGCCGCACGCCGCCGCCTTTTCCTTGCGCCGTATACACGGGAACGCCTGCGGCCGAGAGCGCCTCGATGTCGCGGCGCACCGTACGCGGCGACACCTCGAGCATATCGGCAAGTTCGCCCACCGTGCATGTTTCCCGCGACATCAACGCGTAGACGATTTCGAAAAGACGCTGCTGTTTCACGGCATCGCCTGAAATTCACATAAGACGAACGGCATCGCGGACATCGATAGCCCTACCCTCGCGGCATGTCGGCGAGCAGGAGCGCGACGAAACGCGCCGCCGCAGACGACGGCCTTGCGGCGCACAGCAAAACGCCCGGCCCGAAAACAGGGCCGCCTCCCGCAGGAGCCGGCGCGGCGATGCAGGCCGATCTGGCCGCGAACAGCGGCTCGATGCGACACACGCCGCCCCACAGCTTTTCGCACGCGGCGGCCGACACATCCGACACCTCGATCAAATCGACGCTGCCGCCGAGATTGGCTACCACCCCCAGATCGTCGTCATAGATATCGCCGATCGGCACCAATTCCACATGCAGCGACGAATCGGCCTCGTGAATGCGCGGCCATGCGGCGAGCAACGTATACGCGGGGCATGCCGCCGAAATTCCCAGCCGCACCGTGGTGCCGCCGAACGCCTCCTGCTCGCGCGCACGGCGCAGCACGTCTTCGGACTGCCGCATGATTGCACGAGCGTCTTCGACGATCGAAGCGCCAGCAGGCGTCAGAAACACGCCGCGACGGGTGCGGCTGAACAGTTCGATGCCGTATTCGGCCTCGAACGTCTCGATGCGTTTGGCAAGGGCGGGCGTAGACACGCCGAGCTGCTTCGCGGCCTTCGAGAAGCTTCCGCAATCCGCTGCCGCGACGACAGAGTCCAATCGGCGATCGTACACGCCCCACCCCCTTTTTTCTTTCCCCACGGTTTTCCACAGTGTATTAACTAATTGTTAATAACTTTTTCCCCTTTTTATTAATATTCAGGGGATAACCAAGCTTGAGTGTTTTGTTTTAGTTAACACTAAAAAAGATACTTTTGTCCGGAGGGAAATCGACATAAATGTCCTGGAAATGTAAAACGGCCGGATAAATGCACAAAAAAGCGGGCCCTCGCGCAGTGCGAAGGCCCGCTTCATGCATCGGCCGCTTTTCAGTTGCAAAGTGGAAATGGGGAAAACTTCTCGGCTTCGCCCCTCCTTCATGGGGAAAACGCGCTGAAAACGAAGGCGCGCAACCGCGAATTGCCGCGCGCCTATCCGATCTTAAGCACGTCGGCGCCGTCGATCCGCACATCGGCGGCATAGAACGCCTCGAGCGCACGGATGCCGTGCAGCACGTCGCGCATGCCCATCGTTTCGAACGACGAATGCATGGCCAGCTGCGGCAGCCCCACGTCGACGGCATGCATACTCGCCTGAATGTTCGACAGGTTGCCGAGCGTCGAGCCGCCTGCGGTATCGCTGCGGTTCGCAAACGTCTGCACAGGAACGCCCGCGTCGGCGCACAACGCCAGAAACGCCGCACGGCTGAACGCGTCGGTGCAGTAGTGCTGATTGGCCGCTTCCTTCACCACGATGCCGCCGTTGATCACGGCCCTGTTGGCCTCGTCGTATTTCTCGGGATGATTCGGGTGCACCGCATGGGCGTTATCGCAGCTCACCAGCATCGACTTCGCCAGCGCGCGGCGGTAATCCTCGTCGCTGCCGCCCAACGCCGCGCACACGCGCGTCAGCACGTCGGGCAAAAACGTGGACATGGCGCCCTGCTTGGTGTTCGAGCCCACTTCCTCGTTGTCGAAGCAGCACCACGCCGAAACCGCACCCTCATCGCCGCAGGCGCGCAAAAACGCCTCGAGCGACACGTATGCGCAGGCAAGGTCGTCGAGCTTCGGCGCCGAGAAGAACTCGCCGACCGCGCCCCAGACGCACGGCTTCTGGCGGTTCACCAAAAACACGTCGCGCGCAAGCACCTGCCCGGGTTCCGCCTGCGCCTCTTCGGCCACCAGCGCCTCGAAAGCCCCGCGGCCAAGCTCGCCTGCCGAAAGCAGCGGGCACAGATCGACCTGCCTGTTGGGGGCGAAACCGCCGTTCACGCCGCGATCGAGATGCACCGCCACGCTGGGGATGATCAGCAAATCGCGGTCGGGCGCGATAAGCCGGCTCTCGATGCGGTTGCCGTCGCGCACCAGCACGCGACCCGCCACCGAAAGCGGGCGGTCGAACCACGTGTAGTCGATCATGCCGCCGTACGCCTCCACATTCAGGCGAAGCGAGCCGCCTGCGCCGTCGAGCTCGGAGACGGCCTTCACCTTGAACGTCGGCGAATCGGAATGCGACGCCGCCAACTTGAAGTGGAACCCGTCGTTCGCGGGAGCAGCCTGCGTGCCCGCGCGAAACGCGATGACGCTCGAATTGTTGCGCACCGCATAATAGCCGCGCCCGCACTCGATGCTCCACCCATCGCCCTCGTTCAAGCGCGTGAAGCCCGCATCGTCGAGCCTGCGGCACGCTGCCGCAACGGCGTGAAACATGCTCGGGCTTTCCTCGATGAACGCCGCCAACCCCGCGGCCGCTTCGCGATAACGCGCATCGCAGTTTGCGCCCTCCGGGCCCGGCTCCGCCTTCGCCGTATCGATCATATCGGTCATATTCGGCACCTCGCTTTTCGTGCATTCGGCAATCTCTGTCGATGGCCATGGTATACGAAGGCCTCCAGCACAGCGATCGAAGACTTCGACGCTCTTAAAGGCATAGCGCGACGCACCCATCGACCGCATACGGCCGCAAGGCCCCGATCTTTCGACATGCTTTCCCCATCATCAACCGTTTTACTGCATCATTTCGTATCAAAATGATGCAGTAAACGGAATCGCACGCAATACAAAGCCGCCCCCGTTTCCCGCCGTCCGGGAAACAGGGGCGGCTTGCCATCGGTCACGCATGCGCTCTAGAACTCCAACGCCTCGAGCTTCTCGAACACCACGTCTTTGTGGCCCAAAAACGCCCACGGATCGAAGATCTCATCGAGCACCTCGGCCGAAAGCTTCGCTTCGGAATCGGCCTCCAAGCGCTCGCGATACGTCGGGCCGTCCACCGCGTTTTGGATGTCGTCCCACACGGCCATGGCGTTGCGCTGCACGATCGCGTACGCCTCTTCGCGCGTGATACCCGTGTCCACCAGCGCCAACAGCACCTTCGACGAATAAATCAGGCCGCGCGTGCGATTGAGGTTGTACTCCATTTTCTCGGGATATACCTGCAGCCCGTCGAGCATCCACTGCATCTTGCCGAACATGTAATCGAGCGCGGCGAAGCTATCGGCCAGAACCACGCGCTCGGCGCCCGAGTGGGAGATGTCGCGCTCGAACCACAGCGCCACATCGTCGAAGCCCACCTGGGCGTTCGCCTTCACCACGCGCGCGAGGCCGCAGACGCGCTCGGCCGTGATGGGGTTGCGCTTGTGCGGCATGGCGGAGCTGCCCTTCTGACCTGCGCGGAACGGCTCTTCGGCCTCGATTACGTCGGTTTCCTGCATGAGGCGCACCTGCAGCGCGATCGTTTCGAGCACGCTGGCGGCGACGGCAAGCGCCGAAAGCACCTGAGCATGGCGGTCGCGGAACAGCACCTGGGTGGACAGCGGGTCGGCCGTAAGGCCCAGCTTCTCGCACACGTACTGCTCGACGAACGGGTCGATGCTCGAATACGTGCCCACCGCGCCCGAAATGGCGCCCGTCGCGGCCACGGCGCGCGCCTGTTCGAGACGCGTCTGCGTGCGCTTGAGCGCCCAGGCCCAGCTGCCGAACTTCATGCCGAACGTCATGGGCTCGGCATGGATGCCGTGCGTGCGGCCGGCGCACAAGGCGTCCTGCAGCTCGAAGGCGCGGCGCTTGCACGTTTCGCCCAGAGCCTTCACGTCTTCCAGAATGATGTCGATCGACTGCACCACCTGATACGACAGCGCCGTGTCGCCCAAATCGGACGAGGTCATGCCGTAATGCACCCAGCGGCTGGGCTTTTCGGCGCCCGCGGGCACCTCGGCGTCGATATGCTCGCCCATGCAGGTCAAAAAGGCGATCACGTCGTGATGCGTAACGGCTTCGATTTCGTTGATGCGCTCCACGGTAAAGCCCGCATGCTCGCGGATCCACGCGGCGTCTTCTTTGGTGATGCCGCATTGCCCCAGTTCGGCCTGCGCCTCGCAGGCAAGCACCTCGATTTCCTGCCAGATGGAGAACTTGTTCTCGAACTCCCAGATCTTGCCCATGGCGGGACGCGTGTAACGAGAAATCATGCCGTTCCTTTCAGCCGAGCGGCGCCGTCGGGCACGCCGGGGCCATAACGACCAAGGCGGCGCGAAACGGCGCAGCGCTCTCGGTTTCACTGCGGTTTCATTATAAGTTCCACTATAGCGGCGCACGAAACCGCGCCGCGGCACACGAGCGGCGGCGATGCGAAAAGGATGCGCGAAAAACAGACTCCCATGCCGCGAGCGGTGGCGGCGCCGCGCGGCATCGAGAAAGAACGGCCTTTCAGCGCGCTCTTGCGGAGCGCAAGAAAGGCCCTCTTTCGAGTGATCGAGGCAACCGAAACACGCAGGCCCAACGCTCGCGCAGCAGATTCGTGCGGCAGGCGCCGCACAAGGCATCCGCCGCGCGCAGCAAGCTCGCACGGCAGGCGGCCGCGCGACGGGCGCGCCGACGCTACAGATGGGCGAACAGAGCGCGCACGTCGTCCACCACGTCGTGCTCGGCGATCACCACGGCCTTGTCGCCCGGATACAAAACGGAATCGGGCGCGGCTATTTCGGCATCGTCGTCTTCGCAGCGGTCGATCGCCACCAAGAGCGCGCCCTCAGGCAGCGCGATCATATAGGCGGGCACGCCCTCCTCGGGATCGAAATGCTTCATGCGCGCAGGAACGCTCAGCTCGACCAGGACGATATCGCCGCGCGAGAGGGCCGACACCACGCCCACGCTTCCAAGCAGGGCTTCTTCCTCGATCATGTTCGCAATGAGCATGGTGGACGAAACGCTTTCGATGCCCACCTCGCGGAAGATGCGCCGGTTCTTCGGGTTGTTCACGCGAGCGATGCAGCGCGGCACGTTGAACACGCGCGTGGCGATTTCGCACGCCACGAGGTTGTCGTCGTCGCGGCCCGTGACCGCAACGAATACGTCGGCGTTGCGAATGCCCGCATCCTCCTGAAAGTCGGAATCGCATCCGTCGCCGTTGATGATCAGATACTGGCCCTGCAGCTCCATGGATAAACGGTCGGCCTGCGCCCGGTTCGCTTCGAGCACGGCAACCTCGTGATGCTGCTTCAGAAGAACGTCGGCCAGGTAATTGCCCACTTTGCCGCCGCCCATGATGACGATGTACATCGTTCCTCCCGGTAGACGAAACGCCCGCGCCGACGGGCGCGCGAGCCCGAGCCTTACAGGCCCATCTGCATGTATTTGGAAAACGCGCCCAGCAGGTCGTGACGCACGCACGCCAGAACGCTGTCGCCATGGTAAAGCACGCTGTCGCGCGTGGGAATGGAGCTTGCGCTTCCGTCGCGGCGCTCGAACACCACGATGCGGATGCCGTGGTTGCGCTCGAGTTCGGACACCTTCACCTGGCTTCTGTCGGTGCTGGAAAGGTCGAGCGAAAAGCGCAGGATTTCGAAATCGCCGAACGTGTCGAGATGGCTGCCGTGTCCCGACAGGATTTTGGAAAACACCTCTTCGGCCACAAGCGACGTGCCGCATACGTAGTCGAGCCCGAGCTGCATATACGCGCGCTCGCGGGCGGGGTTGTACAGGCGGGCGATGACATGGGGCACGCCGTACAGGCGGCTGCCCACTTCGGCCACCATGAGGTTCGTGTTGTCGAACTGGGTGACGGCGGCCATGACGTCGCAATCTTCGACACCGGCTTTGACGAGGGTTTCCTCGTCGAAGCCCACACCCTGCACCGTGGAGCCGTTGAAGTTGCGCCCCAGGTTCGCGAACGCGTTCACGTTCTTGTCGATGACGCACACGTTGTTGCCGTTATCCGACAGCATGTTCGCCAGCTGGGAACCGACGCGGCCGCAGCCGACGACGATCACGTTGCTCATACCGATCCTTTCACCAGGCACCCGCATGGTGCCGATTTCTTGCTGCGCTTAGCATACTGCATGGATGCGGGCACGACCAGCGTCGCCATAGAACGGCGACAAAGGCGTAACGTGGCAATCAGGCACTTAGGAACGAATGTTTCACGTGAAACATTCCGCAAGGCCATCGTCTCGAACGCATGCGGAAGAAGGATTCGACGATGGAAAAGGAACCGCCGGCTCGTGGCCGACGGAACGTTTAGATCATCTTCATTTGGCCGATAGTCGCCTTGAACCAATGATCCGTATTAGGCGGACAGTACTTGGCAGCGTTCGCATACGTGATGGAGTAGCCGTAGCCGTTTGCCAGGCCCGCTACGTGAGCGTTGATAGCCTCTTCCCAGCTGGACCAACTCTTATCGCCCCAGCCCCATGCGTTGTACGGAAGGAAGCACACGGCGCCCTTCGAGCTTTCAGTGTTGGAAATGGCCGGAGACCAGCGCGGATCGACGCCATTGTCCCATGCAGCCGTAGCGAACGTCACGCCCTGTCCCGCCAAGGGGGAGCCCGCAAGATACGCATCGATTCGGGCAGTCCATTCTTCGATAAACGCCTCTTTGCCA
>USEZ01000002.1 GCA_900553775.1 uncultured Slackia sp.
TCCGCCGCACCTGCCCCTGCCTGCGTTGCGGCGATCTAGGTGACGCCATAACCTCCTGCGTTCATCAGTACACCCCTTGGGCGATGAGCTCTCTTTGTTTGCATTGCAGGAAATAGTCGGCCACGGCTATGTAGAACCCTGCTTCCTCCTGGCTGCTTGCATTTTCAATGGCTTGAAGCGGAGGTTCGAATCGGAACGCTTGCTTGCATTCGAGGTAGAGGTCATGGAGGTTGGATGCTGTGGGCTCTCCGTTGGCAGCTGCGTCGCTCGTCATATGGACGGGCCGCCCTGCTCTTGGTTTTTTCGAGAGCCTGTCGTATACCGACTCTTCGCTTAGTATCCACGTATGACCCACTTTGGCGCCATCGAGGGTTCCTTCGCTCGCGAGTTTTCTCACACGGGCGGGGGATATGCCGAGGATATCGGCGCTTTGGGCGACGGAGAGCATGGCGGTCCTTTCGTTGGATTGCTATACAGCCAATCGTAATAAATAGTTGCGTAATCGCAATGAATATTTTACGAAAAGATAGAAGATAGAAGTCGTTGTCGCGCTTGAAAGGGCCGCCGTGACGCGTTTTGTATCCGCCGCACCTGGTGTTCGGGCTGTTATGAGAGAAGGGAGCCGTAGCTCCCTTCTCTCATATATATGTTGCTTTTCGCGCGTCGGCGCCTTGTGCCCGCATGCCGTCCTTGCGGCATTTCGCCGCAAGGACCAAGGCACGTTACTCGATGACCTCGAAGCTCAGCGACGCTTCGAGCGGCGACACCACGCCGTCGGCGGTTTTCGCGCGCACGGACAGGTTGTAGTCGCCCGGCTCGGCGAACGACGTGGTGAACTGCCAGTTCACCCACTTGTCGGCCGTGGCGCCTTCGGTGGGGCAGCTGGTCCAGGTGGCTCCGTCGTCGAACGAGAATTCGATCGCGGTGATCGCAGAGCCGCAGTCGTCGGCAACGCCCTCGAAGGTGATGTCGTAGCCGGCCTTGAACACGCATCCCTCGGAGGTGTTGTGGATGTCGATCTTGTTGCGGAACTGCGGGTCGACCTGCTGCACGGCAGGTTCTTCCGCCTGGCGGGTCAGCTCGATGTTCACGATATCGCGCGTGAAGTAGCGCGCCACCGTTTCGGGGAGCCACATCTGCACGGCGGAGCCGTCGGTGGACTTCAGGCCTTCGCCGTTCACCTGGTACACCAGCATGGCCTTCTTATCGAGGGCGTACTGCAAAGGCAGCGCCTGGCCGAAGCCGTCGGCGCCATATGCCGTCACGGTGTTCACGCCTTCTTCGAGGTCGGCCATGCCCACGATCGACTCGAGCGGCACGCCCACCACGGCGGCCTGGCCGAACGGCTTGCCCGTGGCGCAGGAGCAGCCCATGAGCGCGGTCTGCTCGGCCTCTTTCATCTCGGACACGTTCACGGTGAAGTTCTTCTTGATGTTGCCGCCCACGTTGATGTAGTAGTTGGCAACGCCCTCGCCGTTGTCCAGCATTTCGACGGAAGGCTTCGAGCACATCGAGGTGAGTGCGGTGCCGAACACGTTGAACAGCTCGTCGTTGGGTGTGACGCCTTCCTGGTTGAAAGCGAAGTCGCCCTGCACGTCGGCCACGTGCGTGAAGTCTTTATCCAGCGTCAGGCGGTGGGAATCGATGGTATTGCCGTCGACGTCGTGCGAAAGGCCCTCGGCCTGCGGCGCCTTGTCGGCGAACGCCATCGTGGCGCCCGAGGCAACCAGGGCGACACCGGCCGCTCCGGCGAAAATCTTCTTAGGAGTAGAAAACTTCATGGTGTGCCCTCCTATTTCTCTTCTTCGGCGTCGGCGTCGGCCTTGGCGGGAACGAGGCTCGCCGTTTCAAGCACGGTGGTCTGTTCGGGGGTGGGCATGACGTCTTTCGCGTTGATCATGACCGTCTGCGTTTCGTAGCTGGTCAATCCCTCTTCGGTGGTGGCGCGCACGGTCAGGCAGTAGGCGCCTTCCTTCTCGGGCGTCCAGGTGAAGTTCCACCAGATCATCTTGTTCACATCGGTGTCGGCCAGGTCGTACTTAGTCCAGGTTTCGCCCTGGTCCATGGAAAACTCCACGCTCGCGATCTTCTGGTCGTAGCCGTCCACGTATCCGTTGAAGGTATAAGGCTGGCCGTTCTGGATGATCAAGCCGTCGGGCACGCCCAGGATGGTGGCGTTGGGCTTGTTCATCATGTCGCCGGCTTCGTTCTGCCAGGCGTTGGGGTTGCCCGCCCATTTGTCGGTGTAGTCGATGTCTTCGTTGGTCACGTTGTAGCTGGCAACCTGCTTGGAGTTGATCTGAGCGTCGACGCCTTCGACCCAGTTGGTGCAAGGATAGCCGCGCGTGGCGTCGAGGTATTCGCCGCCGATCTTGTACACCAGCAGCGCCTCGTTGTCGTCGAGCTTGTCTTTCGGGAAGGCGCGCTTGGAGCTGCCGTCGGCACGCATGACGCGCACGCCCGTGGTGTCGTCGAGGTAGCCGCCGGCCTTTTCCACCAGCCAGCTCACCGGAATGCCCGTGATTTCGGTGTTGGTCACGCCGCCGCCGCCCACGGGGTTCCAGTTGCAGACCATCTTGGAGGTCTTGTTCACGATGACGCCCGCTTCTTCGGCTTCGGCGATCAGGTCGGGAAGCTTGGCGGTGTAGGGATCGGGCACGTTGCCGTCGATCGTGATCTCCCAGTTGTCGAACAGGCTTTGCGGCATTTCGAGATTCAGGCCGTTGACGCCCGCGCCGTGGCGCATGTTGTCGTAGTAGGCGTGCATCCAGTCGTAGGAGAACACCTCGTCTTGGCTCTGCGTCATTTCCTGGTCGATGGCGAAATCGCCCTGGACGTTCTCGACTTTGTTAATGCCCCACAGACGCTCGTATTTCGTGAGGTCCCACAGCTGCAGGCCCTCGCCGTTCTCGGTTCCGTTGTGGCACGACATGCAGCTGCCGTCGTATTCGCCGTCGAATTTGCCCTTGCCGGGGCCGGTGTAGTGGATGCCGTGCATCAAGGTGCCGAATTCGTACTGCTTGGCGATGTAGCCGGGAGCGTAGGAATGGCAGAACAGGCACTGCTGCACGGTGGTTTCGTTGCCCAGCGCGTCGTTCCAGGCCACGGGATGCTCGTAGGGCAGGTTCTTCAACAGGGCGTCCAAATCGGCGTGGCACGATTCGCAGCCGCGGTCGTCGGCGCCCAGCCAGTAGGTGTTATAGGAGTTCGAGCCGGCCTGGATCTGCCAGGCGTCGGGGTTCACTTCGTATTCGGTGGGAGTGCGCTGCACCATCTGGCCGTTGGGCAGGGTGCGGATTTCAGGCGCATGCTCTTCGCCCAGGGCTTCCCAGCGGTCGTACAGGCCGTCGAGGTATTCCTTGCCGGGATAGGCGTTCTCGTCGATATCGGCATTCGTGATGCCCTCTTCGCCGTCGATGACCTTCTGCTGCTCGGGCGTGACGGCCGATTCCTCGGATGCTTCTTGATTCGCGGTGGGCGCGCTTGCGGGCTCCTGCTCGGCTTCTTGCTGCGGCGCGCATCCCGCCATGCAGCAAAACGCGCAAGCCAGACCCACCGTGGCGATCGCGATTCTGCTCTTGATAGACATAAGTCCCCCTTGTGTCGTGTGATGGTTCGGCGGGCGCATCCCGCCGTCGCTTCCGCCGTGCCGCCTTCCTCCTTTCCCCTTCGGCAAGACGGAAGCGCGCACGGGCAAGACGGGCATGAAACGGAGGGCTGCCCGGCTTTCCCTGTGCGCGCGTATAGGAGAAAAGTACGGCCATCTCGTCCGTTAAGGTATCGCCACGAAATACGATTTTGCGAAATGCCAGGTCAAAGGCATCGCCCATAAGGGTGATAACGAACGCCGGCAACCGTGCGCCGCTGCGAAACGCGGTTTTCGGCTGTGCGCGGGAGCCTGGTCCCGAAGCCGCGCGTTCGGCATCCGTGCCGTTTTGCCGTTCGTGCACCGCGCGCCAAGCGGCCCTGCGCCGATTCGCGCGGCGAAGGGGTCTTTGCCGGAAGGCGCTTTGTTTCGGCTTTATGCGGAAGTTGGGCTAAAATCGCACGGAACGTCTGTTGTCGCAAAGGGGAGCAAGGGGGTGCGCATGGGCGTTGCTCAAGCACGGCCGAATGCCTGCGTCATGCTATGCGCATTCGGCTCCTGTCTCAATCTGGTGTGGTGCACGCTCATGGGGCATACGCTCGGATTCATGCCCGCCGCCGACGGCATGGAGGGCTGGACGAACCCGCGTGCGTTCTTTCTTGCGGGCATCCTCGCGACAAGCGTCCTATTCGCGGCGTTTCCTCATGTCATGCGGCGGGCCAACAAGGTGTTCGCGTCCGCTTTGCCGGTGCTTGCCGCTGCGGGCACGGCATGTTTCGCCCTTGCGTATCGCCAAGACCTTTTCGATTCGGACGCATTGGCGGCATTCGGCCTGTGCGTGTCGGGCACGGGCTATTTTTGGCTGGTGATGCGCTACAACCTGCTGCTTGCGCGCACGCAGCTGTTCTCCTGCGCGGTATGGAGCATCGTCGGCGCGCTTTTCGCGAAGCTCGTGCTGGTGGAGGTATTCGGAGGCTCCCTCGATACGGGAATCCAGGTGGGCGTGGCCGTCGCGTTGCCAGTGGTCTCGACGCTCGTGTTCGAAGCGGCGCGCATTGCGGCGAAGCGTCAGGTCGAGCGCAGCCCGTGGGTCGACCCGGGCATTGCGTCGCGCAGCTCGCGCACGCATACCGAATTCGGCATTCCCAGCCGCCCGCGCGTCGTTGCCATGGGGCGTTCTGAAAAACGCGACCTGATGGCCATCGTCGCGGTGGCGGCCATTTTGCTCGCCGTCGTGCGCGCTATGAGCTTTCTCGGCATGTGGGGCGATACTCACACGAGCCTTTCGGATTCGATCGCGTGGGTGTCGAGCCTTGCCCTCGGCGGCGTGTGCCTGGTGCTTTTCGGACGTTTCGCGCTGATCGCGGTGCAGGAACGCCCCGTTTCCATGCGCTTTCAGCCCGCCATCCTCGTGACGCTTGCCGGCATGTTCGCCATGGCGCTGCATGTGGATGCCGGCAGCATGGCCGCCACGTTTCTCAGCATCGTCGTGCAGCTTGACGAGTTGTTCGCGCATCTGCTGTTCTGGTGCGTGGTCATTGCGGCGCTCGATGCGCTCGATGTGCCGTCGTATCGGGTGGTCGGCTTCGCATGCGCCGTGTACGCGGCCGTTTCCATCGCCTGGGTGGTGCTGATGAGCCGCGTTACGGTGGTCGATACGGCGCTTGTCCTTCTTGCCGCCTATGCCGTGGTGGTGTTCGCCATGCGCGTGAACTGGCGCCGCATCGGGCCCGCCCAAGAGGCGTCCGCGTTGTCGGCGTCCGAAGGGGCGGCGCATGCGGCCGATGCCCGGGATGCCGCTTCCTGCGACGGTCCGAATGCTTCGCCGCGCGGCATCGAAGCAGCGGGCGCCGACGCCACGGCGCGCCTGCATGCGCTGATCGCGCAACGCTGCGACGATCTGGCCGATGCCTACGGGCTTTCGCCGCGCGAGCGCGAGGTGTTCGCCTGTATGGCGCGCGGCCGCACGCGCGCGGGCATCCAGGAGGACCTGGTGCTTTCGGGCAACACGGTGAAAACGCACGTGGCCCATATTTACGCGAAGCTCGGCGTGCACGACCGCCAAGAGATGATGGCGCTTTTGCTCGGCCGAGACGATTGCGACGGCCCCTCGTAGCGGGCCGTGCGCCGTAGCGGTCGGCGACGTGCTTTCGCCGCCTGCCGGGCGCTATCTTGCCGTGTGTTTCGAGGCGTCCGCCGCGCCTCCTCCCATTCTCCGATTCGCCGCTGCCGGCGGCCTCCTTTTTTTGCTGTACGCGTTCGTTGAAAGCCGGGTGAAGCTCATGACCGCGGATGTTTCTGCCGTCTTGTACGAGAAGTTCGGCCTGCGCGCATGCGCCGGGCTCGACGGCCGCGAGGGGCGGCCTGCGCTGTTTCGCTCGCGCGCGCTGGCCGATGCGGGTGCCGACGATGCGGCGGCGTTGCGGGAGCTTGGCATCAAAGTGGTCTACGACCTGCGCAAAGAGGCGGAACGCACGGCCGACCCCGAGCCTTTCGCCGTTCGCGAGATGTTCGAGGTTCGCACATGTCCCGTCGACCTGCAAGACGATGCGGCGCGCACGCAGGAAACCAAGGCGCGCCACGTGAAGGCGGCCTACGGGCGCCCCGGAGAGCGAATGCTGTTTCTCTACGGCGTCATGGCCGATCATGCCGATGCGGTGCGCGATATCGCGGCGGCCATCCTGCACGAGGGGCGCCCTGCGCTCGTCCACTGCGCCAACGGCAAAGACCGCGTGGGGGCGGTATGCGCGAGCGTCCAGCTCGCCTGCGGCGTCTCGCGCGATGCCGTGTATGCCGATTATCTTCTGACGAACGAATGCAATGCCGCTATGAACAGGCGCGATTTGGCGCACTATGCGGGCCTTATGCCGCCCGATGCCGTCGAGGTGCTTGCCGCCATGTTCGAGGCGCGCGCGGAATACCTGGACGTGTTCGTGGATGCGATCGAGGCGCGCTACGGCTCGGTCGAGCGTTGGATCGGCAAAGGCGGCGCGTAGCGCGCCTCCTTTCGCCTTGCTGAGATTTCCGCCCAATATGACAGTTAAGTAACATGCGGAATAACTTGTGAGATAAGTTGACAATAGCACACTGAGATTTTATATTGGCAATCGTACCGAAAGGCTTGAGCCTTCACGGTGCAGGTCGGGTTCCGAAAGCGGCCGCCCTGCGCTTGGAAATGCGCGGAACGGTCGATTGCTCGGAAGCCGGCGCATCATCGCTTTCGGTCCGGCATTGCCGGTCGGAAAGCGGCGCCTTACAAGGTAATAGCAGTCGGCGGGAAACCGCCACGCGTACCCGGCGCCCCGGGCTTTCGCAAGTCTTCGCCGTTCGGGTTCGCACAAAAGAGAGGACTGATACATATGGGCAAGATTCTGGGCATCGACCTCGGCACCACCAACTCCGCCATGGCCATCATGGAGGGCAACGAGCCCACCATTCTGGTCAACGCCGAAGGCGACCGCACCACCCCGTCTGTGGAAGGCTTCCGCAAAGACGGCGAGCGCGTGGTCGGCAAGGCCGCGAAGAACCAGGCCGTCACCAACCCCGAGAACACCGTTTCTTCCGTGAAGCGCTTCATCGGCCGCAACTTCGCCGAAACCGCCGAGGAGCAGAAGACCGTCGCATACAAGGTCACGTCCGGCAAAGACGGCCGCGCCGTGGTCGACATCGACGGCAAGGATTACACCCCCGAGGAGATTTCGGCCATGGTGCTGCAGAAGCTCAAGGCCGACGCCGAGAAGCGCGTGGGCGGCACCATCACCGAGGCCGTCATCACCGTTCCGGCATACTTCAACGACGCTCAGCGTCAGGCCACCAAGGATGCCGGCAAGATCGCGGGCCTCGATGTCAAACGCATCATCAACGAGCCCACGGCCGCCGCTTTGGCGTACGGCCTCGACAAGGTCGACAAAGACCAGAAGATCCTCGTCTTCGACCTGGGCGGCGGCACGTTCGACGTGTCCGTGCTCGAGCTGGGCGACGGCGTGTTCGAGGTTCTGTCCACCGCGGGCGACAACCATCTGGGCGGCGACGACTGGGATCAGCGCGTCATCGATTGGCTGGCCGATAAGTTCAAGGCCGACAACGGCGGCATCGACCTCAAGGCCGACAAGATGGCCCTGCAGCGTCTGAAGGAAGCGGCCGAGAAGGCCAAGATGGAGCTTTCCAGCACCACGCAGGCTTCCATCAACCTGCCCTTCATCACCGCCGACGCCACCGGCCCCAAGCACCTCGACTACACGCTCACCCGTGCCGAGTTCGAGCGCATCACCAAAGACCTGCTCGATCGCTGCAAGCAGCCCGTCGAGCGCGCGCTGAAAGACGCCGGTCTTTCCACCGGCCAGATCGACGAGGTCATTCTGGTGGGCGGCTCCACCCGTATGCCCGCCGTGCAGGAGCTTGCCAAGGCCATGACCGGCAAGGCCCCCAACATGTCGGTGAACCCCGACGAGGTCGTCGCCATCGGCGCGGCCGTTCAGGGCGGCGTGCTTTCCGGCGATGTCGAAGGCATCCTGTTGCTCGACGTCACCCCGCTTTCCCTGGGCGTCGAAACCATGGGCGGCGTGATGACCAAGATGATCGAGCGCAACACCACCATCCCCACCCGCAAGACCGAGGTGTATTCCACGGCCGCCGATAACCAGACGTCGGTCGAGATCCATGTTCTGCAGGGCGAGCGCCAGATGGCCAACGACAACAAGACGCTCGGCCGCTTCCAGCTCACCGGCATTCCGGCCGCCCGTCGCGGCGTGCCGCAGATCGAGGTCACGTTCGACATCGACGCCAACGGCATCGTGAACGTTTCCGCAAAAGACCTCGGCACCGGCAAGCAGCAGCAGATCACCATTTCCGGCTCCACCGCATTGTCTGACGACGAAGTCGACCGCATGGTGAAAGACGCCGAGGCCCATGCCGACGAGGATGCCAAGCGCAAGGAAGAGATCGAGGCGCGCAATAATACCGACTCGCTGGTCAATGCCACCGAGCAGACGCTGTCCGAGCTGGGCGACAAGGTTCCTGCCGATACCAAGTCTGCCGCCGAGGCCGCCATCGCCGAGGCGAAGAGCGCCCTGGAAGGCTCCGATATCGAGGCCATCAAGGCCGCGGGCGAGAAGCTGCAGCAGGCGGGCTACAAGCTTGCCGAGGTTGTCTACAGCGCCCAGCAGGCCGACGGTGCCGCAGCTGCCGGCGCTGCCGCAGGTGCCGCCAGCCCGGCCGACGACGGTCCGATCGAGGCCGACTACGAGGTCGTCGACGACAAGAACGAAGGTAAGTAATCATGGCTGCCGACGAGAAAAACGCCGACGAGCGCGAAGCTCGTGAGATTCCCATCGAGGGCTCCGAAGAAGAGGCGCCCGCAGGCGCCGCCGAAGCCGAAGCCGTGACGGAGGCCGCCGAAGAGGCGGCCGCCCCCTCGGCCGAAGAAGCCGCGGGCGATGAGGCCGACGACATCGCCGCCGAGGCCGAGGCCGTGGTGGCCGAAGCCGAGCGTCTGGCAGCGGCCCAGGCCGAAGCCGCGGCCATGAAAGACCGCTACCTGCGTCTGCAGGCCGAGTGGGACAACTACCGCAAGCGCACGGCCGAAGAGGCCGCCGACATGAAGGCGCGCGCCGCCGAGAAAATCATGGAGGACGTGCTTCCCGTGCTTGACGATTTCGAGCGTGCGATCGCGCATGCCGAGCAGAACGGCGAAGAGGGCCTGCTCGACGGAGTGAAGGCCATCAGCGCCAAGGTGTGCCAGGTGTTTTCCAAGCACGGCCTTGAGGCGATCGATCCGGCAGGCCAGCCGTTCGACGCGCTCGAGCATCAGGCCGTAGCCACGGTGCCGGATGAAAGCGTGCCCGACGAAACGGTTGCGCAGGTCTACCAGAAGGGCTATCGCCTCGGCAAGAAGGTGCTGCGCCCCGCCATGGTGACCATCTCCTCCGGCGGTCCGAAGCGCGAGGCGGAAGAAGAATAACGCAAGGTTCGAAGGCGGGCGGGAAGTCCGCCTTCGTTGTAGAGGCGCCCGTCGACGACACGGCAACGCAGTCACGACACGGCAACGCAGTCACGACGGGGCACGAATGAAACGAAAGGAAGGTGGCAGGTCATGGCGGCAACACCGGACTACTACAAGACGCTGGGCGTATCCAAAACCGCCACCGCCGAAGAGATAAAGAAGGCGTACCGCAAGCTTGCGCGCACGCACCATCCCGACGCCGGCGGCGACGAGGCCAAGTTCAAGGAAATCAACGAGGCCTACGAAGTGCTCGGCGACGAGAAGAAGCGCAAGCTCTACGACCAGTACGGCACGGCCGACGAGCAGCGCATCCCCTACGGCTGGGGCGGCGCTGCGGGCCAAAACCCGTTCGCCGGCGCCGGCAGCTGGGCCGACATCCTGGAAAGCATCCGTCGCGGCGAAGGAGCCTTCGGCAGCAATTGGGATATCGGCGACATCTTCGGCGGCGGATTCGCGGGGTCGGGCTTCGGCGGGCAACGCCCCCCGCGCCCGCAGCAGGGCCGCGATATGAACGTCACGCTGAACGTGAGTTTCGACGAGGCGTTCAACGGCTGCACGAAAAAGGTCAGCGTGAAGGTGCCCGGAGCCGCATCCGCCGAAACGCTCGACGTCAAGGTGCCTGCGGGCGCGGTAGACGGCGGGCGCGTGCGCTTCCGCGGCAAGGGCGCGGCGGGCGCGAACGGCGGAGCGAACGGCGACCTCTTGGTCACCACGCGCATCGCCGAGCACCCCGTGTTCTCCCGTTCGGGGGCCGATGTGTCCATGACGGTGCCTGTGACCATGGCCGAGGCGGCCTTGGGGGCAAGCGTCGTGGTTCCCGCTCCCGACGGGACGAGAATCCGCGTCAAGGTTCCCGCAGGATCGCAGGAGGGCACGAAGCTTCGCGTGGCGGGCAAAGGCGCTCCGCAGCTGAAAGGCGAGGGCAACGGCGCGCTGAACATCGAATTGCACATCGATGTTCCCGGCTCGCTGACGGCGGCGCAGAAAAAGGCCATGGAAGATTACCAGGCGGCATGCGAGGCGCGCGGCGAAGACGTGCGCGCGGGCCTGATGCTGTAAGGAGGACGCGATGACCGACAGGGACAGACCGCTCTATATGATCGGCGTGGCCGCCCAGCTTGCGGGCGTGCACCCTCAAACGCTGCGCATCTACGAGCAGAAAGGGCTGGTCACGCCGCAGCGCACGCGCGGCAATACGCGCATGTATTCGCAGGCCGATATCGAGCGCCTCGAACTTATCAACGAGCTGACGAGCGAGGGCATCAACCTTGCGGGCGTCATCCGCATCCTCGATCTGAAAGGCCGCCTCGAAGAGCGCGACGAAGAGCTCGACGAGCTGCATAAGAAAGTGCGCCGCCTTGCCGATCGCGTTCACGAGCTTGAAACGCGCGCGAACGTTACGGCGCTCATGCTGCCCGAGCCCCAGGCCCTGGGCATCAGGCGCATCAACGAATAACCCTTTGGAACTCCGAAGAAGGAGGCAACCATGAGATTGGACAAACTGGCAGTGACCGCCCAAGAGGCGTTCCAGGCCGCCATGGGCGTGGCGGGCGATGCCGACACGTCGTCGGTCGACACCATCCATCTGCTGAAGGCGCTGCTCGATTCCGGCGAGAACAACCTTTCCGCCATCATCAAGCGCGTCGGGGCCGACCCCGACCAGCTGAAATCGAACGTGGAGACGGCCATTGCCAACGGCCCGAAGGTCACGGGCGGCGTGATGGGCATGCCGCTTCCCACGCAGGGGCTCATCTCCACCATCGACAACGCGGTGAAGATCGCCGAGAAAATGGGCGACAGCTATGCCACCAGCGAGCACCTGCTGATCGCCTTGACCGAAGACAAAGGCCAGGCGGGCAAGATCCTTACCGGTGCGGGCGTCACGCGCAAGAACATCGAAGAGGCCTACGACAACCTGCGCGGCGATACGCGCATTACCGACCAGCAGAGCAAGCCCGAGCTCGATGCGCTGAACACGTACGGTCAAAACCTCACCCAGCAGGCGCGCGAGGGCAAGCTCGACCCGGTGATCGGCCGCTCCGACGAAATTCGCCGCACCATTCAGGTGCTGTCCCGCCGCACGAAGAACAACCCGGTGCTGATCGGCGAGCCTGGCGTGGGCAAGACCGCCATCGTGGAGGGGCTGGCCCAGCGCATCGTGGCAGGCGACGTGCCCTCCAGCCTGCGCGACCGCGACATCGTGGCGCTCGATCTGGGGGCCATGGTGGCGGGCGCGAAGTACCGCGGCGAGTTCGAAGACCGTTTGAAGGCCGTGTTGCGCGAGGTGAAGCAAAGCGACGGACAGATCATCTTGTTCATCGACGAGCTTCACACCATCGTGGGCGCGGGTTCCACCGGCGACAGCTCCATGGATGCGGGCAACATGCTCAAGCCTGCGCTCGCCCGCGGCGAGCTGCACGCCATCGGCGCCACCACGCTCGACGAATACCGAAAATACATCGAGAAAGACGCCGCGCTCGAACGCCGTTTCCAGACGGTGCTCGTGGGCGAGCCTACGGTGGAAGACACCATCGCCATCCTGCGCGGCCTGAAAGAGAAGTACGAAATCCATCACGGCGTGCGCATCACCGATTCGGCGATCGTGTCGGCGGCGGAGCTTTCCAACCGCTACATCTCCGACCGTTTCCTGCCCGACAAGGCCATCGACCTGATGGACGAGGCGGCCAGCCGCCTGCGTATCGAAATCGATTCCATGCCGCAGGAAATCGACGAGGCGCAGCGTAAATACACGCAGATGCAGATCGAAGAGCAGGCGCTCATGAAGGAAGACGACCCTGCCAGCAAGGAGCGTCTCGAAGAGTTGCGCCGCCAGATGGCCACGTCGAAAGAATGGCTCGACGCGCGCAAGGCCGAATGGCGCAACGAGAAAGACGTCATTGAAAGCGTCCAGCGCCTGAAGGCCGACATCGACGCCGCGCATGTGGAAGAAGAGCAGGCGACGCGCGAGGGCGATCTGTCCAAGGCGTCCGAGATCCGCTATGCCCGCATTCCCGAGCTGCAGCGCCGGCTGGCTGCGGCCGAAGAGGCCGTGAGCGCCAAGCAGGGCGACGGCGCCATTTTGAAAGAGGAAGTTTCCGAGGAGGAAATCGCCGAGGTGGTAAGCTCGTGGACCGGCATTCCGGTGTCGAAGATGATGCAGGGCGAGCTGTCCAAGCTCATCGACCTCGAGGCCAAGCTGCATGAGCGCGTGGTGGGCCAGGATGAGGCCGTTTCCGCCGTGGCGGGCGCCATCCGCCGCAGCCGCGCAGGTCTGTCCGACCCGAACCGCCCGATCGGCAGCTTCTTGTTCCTGGGACCCACGGGCGTGGGCAAGACCGAGCTTGCCAAGGCGCTTGCCGAATGCCTGTTCGACGACGAGCGCGCCATGGTGCGCATCGACATGTCCGAATACATGGAGAAGTTCAGCGTGCAGCGCTTGATCGGCGCCCCTCCGGGATACGTTGGTTACGACGAGGGCGGCCAGCTTACCGAGGCCGTGCGTCGCAGGCCGTATAGCGTCATCCTGCTCGATGAGATGGAAAAGGCCCATCAGGACGTGTTCAACATCCTGCTGCAGGTGCTCGACGACGGCCGCTTGACCGACGGCCAGGGTCGCGTGGTCAGCTTCAAAAACGCCATCATCATCATGACGAGCAACGTGGGTTCGCAGGCCATTCGCGAGTTCAGCCGTCAGAACGAAAACATGGGTTCCATGATGGAAGACATGATGCAAGGCGATATGGCCGCCATGGCTAAAAAGATCGCCGAGCTTCAGACCCAGGTTGACGAGGCGTTGCGTAATACGTTCCGCCCCGAGTTCTTGAACCGCATCGACGACGTGATCACGTTCAAGTCGCTCACGTCGGCCGAGATGGAGCCGATCGTCGATTTGCAGCTTGCCGAAGTGCGCAAGCGCCTCGAAGGACGTCGTATCGAGCTTGTCGTGGAGCCCGCAGCGGTCGAGCAGCTCGCCATCGACGGCTTCGATCCGGTGTATGGCGCGCGCCCGCTCAAGCGTCTGGTGCAGCGCGAGGTGGTAGACCGCGTGGCCAACGAGATGATCGCGGGCCATGTGATGGAAGGCTCCAGGGTGGTCATCGACATGGACATCATGGAGGGCTACACCTGCACGGTGGAAAGCCCCAAGGCCGCCGACGCCGAAAGCCCCGCCGCCGCGGAGGAAGACGGCGCCTACGAAGTGCCCGAAGCATAGCGGCCTGCACCGCAGCCGACAGCGCCCATGGGAAGGCCCGCATCCGCGGGCCTTCTTTCGTTGCGTGGCGAAGGTCGCTTCGTTCGCGCCGGGCCATCTTTCCCATCTTGCATCATGGCAAAGGAATGCGGCCGCTTTTCGCCGCGTTTCCGCGTTCGCTCCGGCCTGGTTCATGCCGCCTTCCGGGCATTTCCCCGCAAGAATCTTCTCGTTTTAGCCTGCTTTCCTGTCGGGGTCGGGTGCATTGCTCGCGTCGATCGGTTCTTTCTCGCTTCGGCGTTTGCGTTTTCTGTCGATCGAGGCATGCATGCCGATGCGGGGCTTGCATGCGTTGTCTGCGTTCGTATAATCGGCATATACCCCATGGGGGTATTATGAAACCATGGGAGGTCATGCGCGCGAAGAATTCCGAACGTGCTTTTGCCGACGCTTCGGGCGGCGCGGCCCGTCTTCGAATTCTCGGCGCTTTTGGGCATGTCATCAGGCGTTGAGGCGTCAGTCTTCCGTCTTCGCACATGGCGGTCGAACGTCTGTCTCGGGCAATGCGCTGCCGATTTTGCTCGATTGGCGCGGCGGCGCTGCGCAGCATGGCTTTGCCGAAAAACGAAACGAGGGCTTTCATGGGGCATGAACCGAGGGAAAACGAAAACGACGCACCGTGCGAGAAGCAGAGGCCGTGCGCGTGCCGTCATAAGGAAACCGAGCGCACCGAGGCATTCCAGGCGGATCTGCATAAGCGTCTTAACAGGGTGATAGGGCAGCTCAATGGCGTGAAATCGATGATCGACGACAATCGGTACTGCGGGGATGTGCTCGTGCAGCTCGCGGCGTCGGAGGCGGCGGTACGCCGTATTTCGGAAATCATCCTGCAAGACCATATGGAGACATGCGTGGTCGAACAGATTCGCGAAGGCAACGTGGGCGTGGTGGACGAGGCCATGAAGCTGATTAAGAAATTCATGTAGCGACATCGCCCGAACGAGCGTCGGGCGCAGGCGCGAACGAAGACGAATGGAATGAAAACGATGAAACAGACCTTCGACATAACGGGCATGACGTGCGCGGCATGCGCGGCGCGCGTCGACCGTGCGGCGCGCAGCGCGACGGGCGTGAAGGATGTGGCGGTGAACCTGCTGAAAAACAGCATGGAAGTGACGTATGCCGACGATGCGCCCGCCGCCGTCGCACGCGCGAATGCCGCCGTCTGCGCCGCCGTCGACCATGCGGGTTATGCCGCCGCCGCGCGCCAGGGCCATACGCCGTCGGCTGCGGCGGGGCAGGGCGCTTCGCCGCGGGCGCACGCCGCCGACGAGGAGAAGCGCATGCGTACGCGCCTGGCGATATCGTGCGCTTTCACCGTGCCGCTGTTCTACCTTTCCATGGGCCACATGTTCGGCTGGCCGCTTCCTGCGTGTTTTCTGGGAGACGCCTCTGTTTTCACCCTGGCATTCACGGAGTTCCTCCTCCTGCTTCCCGTGCTGTTCGTGAACTTCAGGTATTTCGAAAACGGCTTCAAAAGCCTCGTGCACGGCGCTCCGAACATGGATTCGCTCATCGCGCTCGGTTCGGCGGCTTCCATGATATACGGCATCGCCTCCGTGTACGGAATAGGCGTTGCACTGGGGCTTGGGCAGATGGACGCGGCGCATGAGGCCGCCATGGATCTGTATTTCGAATCGGCGGCCATGATTTTGACGCTCATCACGCTGGGGAAGTATTTCGAAGCGCGCGCGAAGGATAAAACCACCGATGCGGTCGCCTCGCTGGCGGACCTTTCCCCGAAAACCGCCCTCGTGCGCACGGAGGGGGAAGAACGCGAGATTCCCGCCGCCGAAGTGCGGGCGGGCGACATCCTCGTCGTACGCACGGGCATGCGCGTCGCCGCCGACGGAACGGTGATAGAGGGCACGGCGAGCGTCGACGAATCGGCCATCACGGGCGAAGGCGTTCCCGTCGACAAATCGGCGGGCGACAAGGTCACGGGGGCTTCGACGGTGCGTTCGGGGTGGATCGCTCTTCGCGCCGAACAGGTGGGAAGCGACACCGTGCTGGCGGGCATCGTGCGCATGGTGGACGAAGCCACCGGCACCAAGGCGCCCATCGAAAAGCTCGCCGACAAGATCAGCGGCGTGTTCGTGCCTGCGGTGATTGCGATATCGCTGGTCACGTTCGTCGCATGGCTCATCGCGGGGGAAAGCGCGGGGGCGGCCCTTTCGCATGCGGTGTCGGTGCTGGTCATCTCCTGCCCGTGCGCGCTCGGCCTTGCCACGCCGACGGCCATCATGGTGGGAACGGGCCGCGGCGCCCGCATGGGCATTCTGGCGAAAACGGCCGAAACGCTGCAGACGGCCCACAAGGTGAGAACGGTCGTGCTCGACAAGACGGGAACGATCACGCGCGGCGTGCCCGTGGTGGTCGAGGCGGTCTGCATGCCGGGCGTTTCCGCCGACGATCTGCTGGGCGCGGCCGCGGCGGCGGAATCGCCCTCCGAGCATCCTTTGGCGCGCGCCATCGTGTCGTGCGCGGGCGACCGCGGCATCGCGGCCGGGCCTGCGGGGGATTTTCGGCAACAGGAAGGCGGCGGCATTGTCGCGTCCGTGGGCGGCGGACGCGTCGCAGTAGGCAATGCGCGCCTGATGGCGGCATGCGGCGTCGACGCCTCGCCCCTTGCCTCCTACGCCGAATCGGCCGCATCGTCCGGGGCGACGCCTTTGTTCGTGGCGCACGACGGCGTGCTTTCGGGCATGCTCGCTTTGGCCGACGTCGTGAAGCCGACGAGCCCTGCCGCCATCCGCGAGCTTGCCGCCATGGGGATAGAGACGGTCATGCTGACGGGCGACGACGAGCGCACCGCCCGCGCCGTGCAGAAGGTCTGCGGCGTGGGTCGGGTGGTGGCCGAGGTGCTTCCCGCCGACAAGCAGCGCGAGGTGGCGCGGCTCATGGAGACGCAGGCGGGCGCGGTAGCCATGGTGGGCGACGGCATCAACGACGCGCCCGCGCTCGCCCGCGCCGACGTGGGCATCGCCATCGGGGCGGGAACCGACATCGCCATGGATGCCGCCGACATGGTGCTCATGCGCAGCGATTTGCTCGACGTTCCCGCGGCCATCCGCCTTTCGCGCGCCACCATGCGCACGATCAAGCAGAACCTGTTCTGGGCCCTCGTCTACAACGCGGTGTGCATCCCGATCGCCGCAGGCGCGCTTGCATGGGCGGGCGTCGATTTGAACCCCATGATCGCGGCCGCCGCCATGAGCTTGAGCTCGGTTTGCGTGGTGGGCAATGCGCTGCGTCTGCGCGGGTGCAGCCTCGGCACGCCGCAGACGGCCTCGGCCGATCCGCATGCCGATGACGCCGCGCCCGACCTGCGCGTCGTGGAGGCACGCATCTGTCGGGCCGACGCGCCCGAGGCGCCGTGCAAAAAAGGAAGCGGGGCTCGGCAGGCCGATGCGCGGCTGTTTGCTCCGCACGAATACGAAGGGAAGGAACCTGCGATGGAAAAAACCCTGCATGTCGAAGGGATGATGTGCGTGCGCTGCGTGGCGCATGTGAAAAAGGCGCTCGAAGCCGTGGACGGCGTGGCGTCGGCCGAGGTCGACTTGGAAGCGAAGCGCGCGACGGTGGCGCTCGACGGCGATGTCGCCGACGAGACGCTCGTGGCCGCCGTGGTCGAGGAGGGCTACGAAGCCTCCATGGCGTAACACTCCCATCTATAGGAATCCGCGCCGTCGCTCTATTCCCCTATGCGTGCGGCCTCGTCGTTCTTGCGGCGTGCGAGCGTGAAGGCGACGATGCCCAGCGCGACGGCTGCGACGGCCGCGGGTCCTGCGACGAACGGCAGCGCGGCGGCCAGGCCGCCCGCATCGTCGTCGGGCGCTTCGAGCACCTCGAAGGAGGCGTGCTGCTGCCCCGTGCAATTCCCGATGCCCGTCACCACGATCGACGCCGTTCCCTCTTCGACGTTGTCGGCGTAGGAAACGGTGTAATCGACGCCTTCCGTCAGGGTTTTCCCGTCGAGTTCGACCGTCGTGGTGGGCTGCAGCTCGTCGCCTGTGGCCACCTGGTCGGCGATCACATCGATGGTCGCATACGCCAAATCCCCCGGCAAAATGGTGAACCCCGTTTGAATCGACCCCGTGTAGGCGCCTTTGCCCACGACGGTCACGGGGACGTTTCCGGGATTGGTGATGTCGCCTCCGAACACCACGTCGAAATCGGACCCTTCTACGAGGGTTTCCTTCTCAAGCTTCAGCGTGATGGCGGGACGTACGGGGTTGCCGTCGTACATGACGTCTTGCAGGCCTTGGACGCGGGCGTTGCTGATGTCGATGCTGCGCTGCGTTCCGCGCTGCTTTTGCAGGGTTTCGAACGTGAGCAGCGACGGCTCGAGCTCGTTGCGCAGGGCCTCGGCCGCCCCGTCTATGCCCGTGCGGCCCGTCGATTCGGCGGCAAGGGCTGCGGCGGGCGCGGCGAAAAGAAGGGCGGCCGCAAGCAGGGCCGCCGCTATCGTGCGGTGCGTGCCGGGCATGCGCTCCTCCTTTGCGTCTGCCGTGCGTGCTTTTCGCGAAACGCCGTGCGGCCGAGCGCAGCTGCGAAGGCGGGCGCGCGGGTGTGGCGTTGGCGTGCTGATTGCGCCCGCTTCTTCTTGCGGGCGACTCGCCGATTATAATCCAGGCATGTCGCGTTTGACCTCTACACAGCAGAAGTCCATGGCCGCCGCCGCAGTGCTGGTGGTCGGCGTCGTGCTGTCGTTCGCCAGCGGCAAGGCGTTCATTCCCTCCGAGGTTTTGACCGACCAGGTGCTTTCGGCCAACCATCTGGCGAACAGGCAGGCGGTCGCGGCGTTGGCGCCGGGCGACCAGATCGCGTCGGTCGGGCTGCGCCATGCGGTTCCCACGGCGCTCGAGGAGGCGTCGGTGCTCGAAATCGTCGACGGCGACACGTTGCGCGTCGAAATCGCGGGCAAGGCGCAGACCGTGCGTCTGATAGGCATCAACACGCCCGAGGCGTCGAGCGCCGACGAGAAGAAGAACACCCCCGAAGGCCGCCGCGCCGCCGACAGGCTTGCCGCCATCGTCGGCATCGGAAGCACCGTCTATCTGCAGAAAGATACATCGAACGTCGACAAAGACGGCAACCTGCTGCGTTTCGTATGGAGCGCGAAGCCGAACAGCTTCACCGACGTGAGCGAAATCAAGGCGAAGATGCTCAACGGAAGAATGCTGACGGACGGCTATGCCATGGCGCACAAATTCAAGCCTGACGATGCGTATTTCAACATCTTCAGGGCGCTGCAGCTCGATGCGTATCACGCCGAACGGGGGCTGTGGGAGCAAGGTTCCGACTGGTCGTACAGCGTATAGCCCCATGGCCGCCGTTCGCCGCCGGCCTGCGCGCGGCCGCCTCGTTCGGCTTCCGCATCCGCCGGCACGGCGCGTCCGTCATCGCGGAGCGCGCGGCCTGCATCGTGCCGGCGCCGTTTTGCCGGGCGGCGCGATGCGCAACGAAAGGATTCAGGATGCATGCCTTAGGCGGCATGCCGACGAAACGAAAGGAAGATTATGTATTCGTATAAAACGCGCGGGACATGCTCGCGTTCCATCCAGTTCGACGTGGTGGACGGCGCGGTGCGCGACGTAAGCTTCGAAGGCGGCTGCAACGGCAACCTCAAAGGCATCGGCAAGCTGGTCGAGGGCATGCCCGCCGAGCGCGTGGCCGAGCTGCTCGAAGGCACGACCTGCGGTCCGCGTTCGACCAGCTGTCCCGATCAGCTGGCGCAGGCGCTCAAGCTCGCGCTCGCAGATCGGGAAGGGCAGCGATAGCCGTCTGCGAAAAGGAATCGGACGCCGCCTTGTGCGGCGTCTCTTCTTTCGCGGCGGGCGAGCGCACCCGTCAGCGGTCGTGGTCTTCGTCGCCGACGCCGAGCATGTCGAAAAGCTCTTGACGCGTGTGGATGTCGAGCTTGCGGTAGATGTGCCTCACGTGCGCTTTCGCCGTGCCGTTCGCGATGAACAGCTCGCGCTCTATGATGCCGACGGTTTTGCGCTGGGCGAGAAGCAGAAGCACCTCTTCTTCGCGGGCGGAAAGCTTGCATGCGCGCGCCGTTTTCGCAACGCGGGCCGACAGTTCGTTCTTGCGCTCGGCGGGCGATGCATCCGCCCCGTCGCCGTGTTTTTCCATGACGGCTCCCCAATTGCTCGACAGGCCTTTCTCGGATATGGCGATCATGGTGGCCGCGACCACCGCGACCACGGTAAGAGCCGCCACGACGATTTCTCCGTCGCTGCCGAACAGGGGCGCCTGCTCGCTGACCGCGCGGCCTGCGAGCATGGATATCTGACGCACGCCGCGCTCGATCCCGAACAGCCAGATGGCCGACGCCTCGTAGCGATAGCACAGGTTGGCGATGATCACCATGACGAGCACCGATTGGGCGGTGTATCCCGCCGAGGCGCAGAAGCTTCCCACGGTCGCGCCGAGCACGTTGAGCGCGGGAATGACCAGAAGCGCCGCCACGGTCAAAGGAAGCGCCAGCCGATAGATGATGCCGAAATCGAAACGTTTTCCCCGCGCCGCCGCGGCGAAGAACAGAACCGCTCCTGCGATTACGGCGCCCGGCGCCGAATGCGGCCCGAAATAGCCCGCATACGTCACGTTCTCAAGCAGGCCGTAGGCGAAGGCGTACGTCGCCATGAGCAGGACGGCCTTCCAGGGAACCGAAAGCTTCGTGCGCGCGGTCCACGGCCGTTCGCTTTCGGGAATCCTGCGAAAACCTGCAGCGCCGCACAGAAGCGACGCGGGCACGAGCAGGGCCGTCATGACGAAAAGCCAGGGGAGCATGAACCCGCGCCAGATGTATACCACGACGCCGCCCGCCACGATGGAAAGGGCGTAATAGGTGGCCACGCGCAACGGGTTCAGACATCCGTACAGCTCGCTTCACAGCAGGATGAGCAAGGCGATGCCCGCCCCTCCCGCGATCGCCGCGGGAATGCCGAGGATATCGGCGAGGCCCGGCGCCATGCCGGTGGCGAAAACCGCCGCGGTCGAGGCGACAAGCAGCGTTCCGCTTATGGCGAAGACGAGGCGTTTGTTGAAAAACGGCCCGATGTGCCGCGCCGTCGATGCGCACAGGAGCGCGACGACGGCCATGGTTGCGTCGAATACGTCGCGCACGCTGAACGACGCGCCGTACATCATGACGTCGTGCAAGGGCAGCTCGGCGAACGACCCGACGAAGGTTATCTCGATCCAGGCTCGATAGAGCCCCAGCCCGAGAAATACCGAGGGAACGATCGGCAGGAAGCCGAACAGCAACGTGGGGCATGCGGCGTTTCTATCGGCTTTGTCGCAGGACGAGGGCATGGGGCCTCCATGGGTCGGGGCGCGGGTGCGTATGCGGGCGATTTCGACGCAACGGCGCGCTCTTGGCGAAATCCGTGCGGCTTCGGCTGGTTTCGGGTACGGCCGATGACCGCGCGAAACGCGTTCGTCCGATTATTGTATCGAAGCGGGCTTTATCTTGAAAGACGAAGCCTGTTTCTTGAAACGCCTGGTGACAAGGGGGTTATACCAAGGGGGTTACGCGAAATAGACCCATTCTTTCCTTGTTCGGCCGATGCCGGCCCGTGCGGTTTCGCCTATGGTCGGATGCATGGTTCGGCGCTGTCGGCAAGGTTTCAAGCCGAGCGCCGAAGGGAGGGAACAAGAGGAAGGAATCATCATGGATCTTACGCGTCGCGATCTGTTCAGGTTCGGAGGCGTGGCGGCCATCGGCGCCGCAGGCGCAGGCATGCTCGCGGGCTGCGCTCCGCAGTCGGGCAAAAGCGCGTCCGAGGCCAAGGGCGAATCCGACAACGGGCTGCCGAGCTTTTTCCAGAAGCCCGAGGCGATAACCGACATCGCCGAAACGAAGGAGTTCGACATCGTGGTGGTGGGCGCAGGGGCCGCCGGCGTGCCGTGCGCGCTTGCGGCCGCCGAGCGCGGCGCCAAGGTGGCGCTCGTCCAGAAGGAGAGCAAGGCGATTTCGCAGGGCAACACGTGCGATTCGCTGCTTGCCGACGGAACCGATGCCGCCGGCCGCGCGGCCGTGACGTCGTGGATCACCGAGCAGTGCGCGTGGCGTTCGCACCGCGACCAGGTGTCGCTGTGGGCCGAAAACTCCGGCGAGGCGTTGAAGTGGCTGTGGGACAAATCGACCGAGGCGGGTTGCCAGATTCAGGACACCACCGCGAAATGGACGTCTTCCATCTCCACGATCGACGGCCAGCCTATCACGTATTTCGCGTTCGATTATGGCCCGAAGCCCTACAACACCGGCACCGGCATGCAGGATCTGTGCGCCTATTTCGGCGGCAAAGACGGGCTCGAGATCTTCTATTCATGCCGCGCCGAGCAGCTCGCCCAGGACGAATCGGGCAAGGTCGTGGGCGTCATCTGCGAGATGGACAATAAATACGTCCAGTTCAACGGTGCAAAGGGCGTGGTCGTTGCGACGGGCGACTACACCAACGACGACGAGATGATGGCCTACTACAATCCCGATATGGCCCATATGGACCGCAAGCAGAACAACAAAACCGGCGACGGCCAGAAAATGATGGTCTGGGCCGGTGCGCGCATGGAGCCGGTGTGCGGATCCAAGGTGCAGCACGACTTCGACGCCGGTCCGGGCTCGATGGCCGACATGCCGTTTTTGTGCGTGAAAAACGACGGCACGCGTTTTTGCAACGAAGCGCGCTCCGCGATGGCCTATATGGGCAACTTCCTCACGGGCCCCGAGGATAACGGCTGGTATACCCAGGTGTTCGACAGCAACTACATGACCGATTGCGCCGATTGGCCAGGCAAGCTGTACGACCCCGAGGCTTTGAAGGCGTACATGCCCGAAGAAGAGGGCGAAAAGCCCGGCGTCTACGAAGACCTCATCAACACGTTTTCCGCCGACACCGTCGAAGAGTTGGGCGAAAAGCTGGGCCTGACCGACGTGGACGCCTTCGTCGCCACGGTCGAGCGCTATAACGAGCTGGTGGAGGCTGGCGTCGATTCCGACATGGGCAAAGAGGCGAAGTGGCTCAAGCCCGTCAAGCAGGCCCCCTTCTACGGCATCCATCGCCATATCCGCCTGTCGGCCATCGTGCACGGCGTGAACGTGAACGGCGAGATGAACGTGCTCGATGCCGAGGGCAATCCGATCGAGGGCCTGTATGCCATCGGCAACTGCGCCGGCAATTTCTTCGGAAGCCCCGATTACCCCATGGATCTGCCGGGCTTGTCGCTGGGCCGCTGCCACACCCAAGGCTACGTGGTGGGCTGCGCTTTGGCCGAGAAATAGCGGCGATAGGCGTCTTGCCGATCTTCGGCGTGGGAAGCGACGCGCCATCCGACGGCGCCAGGTGTGCTCCGCATCGTCTCGCCGCCTCCCTCGCCCGACCGATTACTCCTGCGCCGGTTGCGCGCCGCCCCCTCCTGGCGCGTCCGGCCGCATATCTTTTCGCACGCCCCGAGGCTGACGAAGGCTTCGGGGCTTCGCTTTGCGCCTCGTCCGCCCGATGGGGCGCGCCTCGTTTCGAGATGTCCGGGCGTGCGCTCGAAACGAGGCGCCGTTTTTCCGGGCGACAAGCTGAAAGCAGCCTGAAAACGGCCTGAAAAAAAGCGGTCGAACCGTCGAAAATCTTTCAGCGAACAGGATATTTTCTTATTTTCATTGTGTTATTCGATCGGGGAGGGGGGTATCTTTAAAGCATATTCAATGCCGAATGAGGATGAATGGGGATGCAACGGGACGGACGGCCGCGGGCCGTCCTTCTTCGCATCAGGGCCCGTTTCAAGCGAAGGGGAGTGCGATGGACCAGAAGAAAACGATGGGACGGGGCATGGCGGTGCTGCTTTCGGCGGCGTTGGTGCCTACGGTGGGCGTGCCTGCGGCGGCGTTCGCCGACGAGGGCGATGCGTCTCAGGAGCAGGCGGCTGCGGGCCAGGAGGTCTTCGAGCGCGTCAACGTGGTCGACGAGATGCTGGCGCAAGATGCGGCGGCGCCGTCGCAGGAAGGCGACGGGCAGGTCGACGGCGAGCCGGCGTGCGCGCTTATCGGGTCGGTCGAATACGCCTCGCTCAACGACGCCTTCGCCGCAGCCGTCAGCGGGGATACGATCGAGCTTTCGGCCGATGCCGATGTCTCCCAAAGCGCGTCGACGCCGTGTGTGAAAGAAGGCGTCGAGCTTACCCTCGATTTGAACGGGCATGCGCTTAAGGCCGCGAACACCGCTACGGGGCATATCGAGGTGCTCGGCGGGCTGACGATCGTCGACAGCACCGATGCGAACAAGGACGGCTCCGGCTCGGGCGTGATTTACACCGAAACCGCATATACGGGCGGCGATACCGGCTACGCGCTCGTTCGAGCGGCCGACGGCGGCAGCATCGTGATGGAAAGCGGCCGCATCGACGCCGCTTCGTTCACGGACGACCATGCCGGCAAGGGGCAGTTCGCCGTCGGTCTCAACAACAAAAACGCCGCCGCTTCCTTCACCATGAACGGCGGCAAGATCGAGGCCGGTTGGTATGCGGTTTCCGGCAACGGCGCCAATCGGACGTACGACGGCGACATCACCATCAACGGCGGCGAGCTTGTCTCTGTGGCCGATTACGCCATCTACAACCCGCAGAAAGGAACGGTTGCCGTCAACGGCGGCGTCGTATACGGACAGGCCGGCGGCATTGCGCTGAATGCGGGCAATCTTGTCATGAGCGGCGGAACCGTCACCTCCAAGGGCAAGGGCGATACCGGCGATTGGGGCGATGGCACGGGCGGCCTCGACAATGCCGCCGTCAACGTCAACGCCAAATACGGCGACGCCGCCGCGAAGATAACCGGCGGAACCGTCATCGCCGAAGGCGATGCGTTGGCCTTGGCTTCGGGCGACGCGTATCATGCCTCCATCGCGGTGTCCGGCGGAACGTTCAGCGGGCCTATCGACAAGGAATTCTGCGCGCCCGGCTACGAGCCCGTTCAAAATCAGGACGGCTCCTACACCGTCGAGATTCCCGAAGCGAACCGCGTCGCCGAAATTTCAGGCGCATACTATCCGTCGTTCAACGATGCGATCGCCGCCGCTCAGGACGGCGACACGGTGAAGCTGCTGCAAAACGCCGACATGACCGAAATCGCGGTTATCGACGGAAAGTCGATCGCGCTCGATCTCAACGGCCAGACCGTTGCGAACTCGAAGGATATCTGGAAAGGCGAAAACTGGTCGCTCGTTTCGGTGCGAAACGGCGGCGAGCTTGTCGTCGACGGCAAGGGCACGATGAAGGCCAAAGAAAACGACTGCTATGTTTTCGACGTGCAGGAGGGCTCGAAGCTCACCATCAACGACGGCACCTTCGTGGGCAATATCTCCGTCGTGTATCTGTACAACAAAATCGACAGCTCCGCCGGCAGAAACGAGCTGGTGGTCAACGGCGGCGACTTCTCCATCCAGCAGCTTTCCGACGATGGGAACAGCGACTACCGGTTCATGCTGAACTGCTATGACTCCGCTTACGCATCCGGCAAGGCGGTCGTAACGGTGAACGGCGGCGTGTTCCACGGCTTCAACCCGGGCGACAATCACGCCGAGGGCGAAGGCACCGATTTCCTCGGCGACGGCGCCGCTGTCACCGTCGACGACCAGACCGTTCCGCCCACGTATTCCGTTGCGGTCCCGTCGGTGACGCCGCCTTCCAAGCCCGATACGGATGTCGAAGTCGAGCAGAAACCCGACGGCTCCACCGTCACCACCGAAACCAAGCCCGACGGCTCGCAGACGGTGACCACCGAGACGCCCGACGGCACGAGCTCGCAGGTGGAAAAAGACGCCGACGGCAACGTGACCTCCACCGAGGTGAGCGTTTCCGACAAGGCTGCCGCGGCCGGCAAGGTAGAACTGCCTATCGAGGCGTCGACGCCCGCCGCCGACGCGGTCGACGCCCCGGCCATCGAGGTCAAGCTGCCCGCTTCCGTCGCGCCCGACGCCCCCGTCAAAGTGAGCGTTCCCGTGGCCAAGGCCGAAGGCGCCGAGGCGAATCAGGCGGTCGTCGTGATGGCGATCGACGCCGAGGGCAACGAAACCGTCTTGCCCAAGTGCGCCGTCGATGCGGACGGCAACGTGCTTTTCGAGGCGACGGGCGATGTGACGATCAAAATCGTCGACGCGTCGCCGTCGTTTCCCGATATCGCGGGCGCGTGGTATGACGGCGACGGAACGGCCGACTTCGTGGGAGCCCGCGGCATTTTGACGGGTATGCCCCAGGCCGACGGATCGCTGCTTTTCGACGGCGATGCCGCCACGACCCGCGCGATGTTCGTGACCATGCTGCACCGCCTGGAATCCGAGGCCGCGCCTGCGGGGTCTGAAGATTTCGACGACATCAATGGCGACTGGTTCGCCGATGCCGCCGCCTGGGGGCACGAGACGGGAATCGTCAAGGGCTATAACGACGAACCCGTTTTCGGCGGCGATGACGCCGTGACCCGCGAGCAGATCGCCGTGTTCGCCATGCGGTACGCGCAGTGGCTGGGGCTGGACACGTCGGCCCGTGCCGACCTGTCCGATTTCGTCGATGCCGACGAGGTGACCCCCTTTGCTTCCGATGCCATGCGTTGGGCCGTTGCCGAAGGCATCCTGCGCGGCCATGCCGACGGGTCGCAGCGCCTCGACCCGCTGGGCGGCGCCACTCGAGCCGAAGCTTCTGCCGTGGCCATGCGCCTGGTGGACGCCATGTACGAATAATCGCTCTGCAAAAGAGCCGACAAGCACGCCGCCTTTCGGGGCGGCGTGCTTGCGTTTGCCCTTTGCCGTATCTGCCGGCCATTATGCGATTCTGGCGACACCTCGATCGCGCCGAAATGCACGATGCGCAGAACTTTCACCATCGAAATATGCACGATGCGCAGAACTTCAAACCCCCCGAAATGCCCGATGCGCACAACTTCGGGTTTCTTCCGCCCGCAAAAAGAACGCCCTTGAACGGGCGATTCTTCTGAAAGAAGGTGTCGCATCGAAAACGGATGCGACGCTTTTGTTCGGTCAGTGGTTTCCCTCGATTTTCGCGATCCGCTTACTCGGCCTGGCTTTCGAGCCAGGCCATAGCCACGGCGGCGTAGGTTGCGGCGCCGATCGGCAGCGCGTCGTCGCTGAAGCGCACCTTGGGGTGGTGCTGGCCGTAGATTTCGTCGGTGTCGGTTACTTTGGCGCCCAGGGCGAAATACGTGGAAGGCAGCTCGCGCGCGATGTAGGAGAAATCCTCCGACCCCATCAGGTGCAGCCTGCCGTCAAGCACCTGGGCCTGCGGCATGCCGGCTTTCACGGCGGCGGAGGCAAGCTCGCTCAGCTGCTTGTCGCACTGCAGCATGGGGTCGTCTTCGATGGTTTCGACCGTGGCCGTGGCGCGGTATGCCGCAGCGATAGACGTCGATATCTCTTCGATGCGCTTGAACAGGCGGTCGTGCAGGTCGTCGTCGAAAGTGCGCATATTGGCCTTGAGCTCGGCGGTCTGCGGAATCACATTGGACGTCGCGCCCGCCTGGAACGAGTCCGTGGTAAGCACGGCCTCTTCGGTGCCCGCTATTTCGCGGGAGATAAGCTCTTGCAAGCCCAGGTGGATATAGGCTGCGGGGGTTATGGGGTCGATGCACATCTCGGGCATGGAGCCGTGTCCGCCGTGGCCTTCCACGGTCACCTTGAAATTATGGGCGCGCGCAAGCGCCTTTTCTCCCCAGGCCAAAACGCCCAGCGGCACCTGGGACGCCACATGGAGCGCGAACGCAACGTCGGGCTGCGGATTTTCGAGCACGCCTTCGCGCACGCAGGCCGCGGCGCCTCCGGCCGCTTCTTCGCCCGGCTGGAACAGCAGCTTGACGCGGCCTTTCAGCTCGTCTTCGTGCTCTTTGAGCAGACGCGTCGCGCCGAGCAGCATGCTCGCGTGCATATCGTGGCCGCAGGCGTGCATATTGCCGTTGTCGGCCGCGAACGGCTCGCCCGACATCTCCTCCACCGGCAAGGCGTCGTAATCGGCGCGCAGCATGATGCAGGGGCCGTCCGTCCCCAGCGTGGCGGTGATGCACGAGCCTTCCACGAGGGAGTCGTCGTATGCGATGCCCATGGCGTCGAGCTGCGCTTTGATGTAGGCGCTCGACTGGGGAAGATGCAGGCCCACTTCAGGCATGCGATGCAGGTCGTGACGCCATGCGGCGAGCTGCTCTTTCATGCCGGCCGCCTGTTCGAACAGGCGCTTCTGCTCGATTCCGTTCGCTTTCATCGTGCGTGCGCTCCTTTCAACAAATGTTTGATTTTATGGGTCTATAAAAAGAGTAGTATTCCTTTTACCGCATATATGAGCCCGTTCATCCGTCTGGATGGCTATAGGGACGACCCAGAGAGTTTCGCTTATACGTAATAACACAAAAACGATGATATTATGCGCCACATAGTTGTACAGGATTGGAAGCGAGCGACCCCTCCGAACGTTAAGAAAAGAGCACCACCACATACGTTGTCGACGATGACGCGCGGGTCTTTGCCACACGTTTTCAAGGCGGCAAGCCCAGTCCCCAAGGGAAAGGACATCGTATGGCGACGAATTCCGTCGGCGCCGATGCGCGTCCTCGTCCGTTCTACGGATGGTGGATCGTCATCGGCAGCTTTCTCATCATGGCGACCTGCTACGCCGTGTTCGTGAACACGGGGTCGCTGTTCCAACGCTACGTGGTCGCCGACCTGGGCATCACGGTGAGCCAATACAACCTGGGCGTGACGATCGGATCGCTTACGGGCATCATCGGGTCGCTTCTGATCGGGCCTTTGATCGACCGTTGCAGCGCGCGCATCGTCACGACGGGCGTCGTGGCGGTTGCGGGCCTGGTTTTGTTCCTCTATTCCACGATGGATGCGCTGTGGAAGCTCTACGTCTACCGCTTCATCGCAGGGTTCATCATCGTCGCAGGCACGCGCTTGCTCGTGTCGGTGCTGATCACCAACTGGTTCAAGAAGAAGCGGGGCCTCGCGCTTGCCATCGCGCTTGCAGGCAGCGGCCTGGGCGGCGCGCTGCTTTCGCCTGTGATCACGGCGCTCATCGGCAGCTCGGGCTGGCGTTTCGCCTATATGGTGCTCGGCGCGATGTGCGTGGTGCTCACGCTGCCGATCGTGCTGCCGTTTTCGCATCGAAGCCGTCCGACAAGGGGCTCGAACCCTACGGCGGCGCCGATTACGTGGAAATCAAGGCCGACACCACCGAAGAGGCCACGGCCGAGGAACATCTGTTGGAAGGAATCGGCTGGAAGCAGCTTCGCCGCAGCGCGCCGTTTTGGGTGATGGTTCTGGGGTTCGTGGCGATGGGCCTGGTGAACGGCTGCATCCTGACCAATCAGGTTTCCAATATGACGTCGATCACCGTGAACGGGACCGAAATCGTCACCGGCGGGCATTCCCCCGAATGGGCGAGCGTCGTGCTTTCGGCGAACCTGGTGACGGTGGTGTTCGCGAAGCTTGTCACGGGCTGGCTGTACGATCGCTTCGGCATCAAGGCGGCAACGCTTGTGGGCACCGCTGCCTGCGTGATCGCCTGCATCGGCCTGTGCTTCCCTGCAACCGATATCGGCCCGTATGTGGGCGGCATCGCGTTCGGCTTCGGCACGTGCATGGGCACGATCGCGCCTCCCGTGGTGGTGTCGCGCGCATTCGGCAAGCAGGACCTGGGCAAGGTGAACGGCATCGTCGTGGGCTTCCAGCTGCTGGGCGGCGCCGTGGGAACGGTGCTTTCCGGCGTGGTGTTCGACGCGTTTCTGTCGTTTGCGCCGGTGTGGATCTTCTGCATCGTGTCGTCAATGGTCATGGGGGCCTGCATCCTGGGCTCGACGGCCTGGGCGCATCGCAGGCGCATGAAGGAGCTTGCGGCGTAGGCTGCGCGATCGGTTCGCGGCGGGCTGCATGCGGTCGAATCCGACGCGCTCGTGCGTCTTGACTCGGCGGCGATTCTGCATGAAAAGGCGATGCGTGGGGCCTTGCGGGCCGGCGCATCGCCTTTCGCGTTCTTCTGCGTGCATATTGCAGCTCAATACGGCACAATAGCGGGCGATAGTGCAAATGCGATAGGAGGCATCATGAGCCTGTGGGGCGATCTTGAGAAGCTGAAAAAATGCCGCTGGGTCGATCTGACCCATCCTCTGACCAATGAAAGCCCGTATTGGGGCGGCATCCCCGACGGGTCGGTTGAGCTGTGCAAGACGGTGTTCGATTACGACGAGGAAATGCTGTCGTGCCGCATCCACACGTACAAATTCCCCGGTCAGTTCGGCACCCATGTCGATTTTCCCATGCACTTCGTGCCGGGCCGCCCTGCCGCCGAAGAATTCGGCGTGGAGCACGCCGCCTATCCGCTGTGCGTGATCGACATTTCCGCGAAGGCCGCCGAAAATCCCGATTACGCCGTGACGATCGACGATGTTCTGGCGTACGAGGCCGAATACGGCCGCATTCCCGAAGGCGCGTTCGTGGCGCTGCGTACCGACTGGTATAAGCGCTGGCCCAGTTATGACGCGCTGTGCAATTTGGACGAAGAGGGCGGCGAGCATTGCCCCGGCTGGTCGATCGAAACGCTGAAGTTTCTGTTCGAAGAACGCGGCGTTGCCATGAACGGCCATGAGACGTTCGACACCGATGCGTCGTATCTGGCGGTCGAGGCCGACGATCTGGCGGTGGAGCGCTACGTGCTCGATACGTGCCACCTGCAGGTAGAGATCATGGCGAACCTGGACAAGGTGCCGCCTGCGGGCGCGATCGTGTTCGTGGCCTGGCCGCGCATCGAAGGCGCGTCGGGCCTTCCCGCCCGCGTGTGGGCCGTGTGCGAGGAATAGCGGCCTCTACGAAACGGACTGCCTTGCGGTCGATGGCCGCGCTCACGCATCGAAGTCGTGCGCGACGAATGCGCAACGTGACGAAGGCGCCCTGCGGGGCGCCTTTTTGTTGGCCGGGACGCTTTGCTTCGGCATCGCGCCACGGCCGGTCGACTCGGCGCGCTAAGAAAACGCGATGATGCCTGCATACACTGCAAGAAGCGACCCGAGGATGATTCTGAGGTATCCGTGGGGTATCTCCAGGTCTTTAAAGCTTTCCGCGTCCGATTTAAGAGGGGTTTTCCCGTGCTGCCAAGCTTCATCGCTGAAATGGGCCGTTTTTCGCACGAGCAGAATTCCGTGCACGATAAGCGCCAAGCCGGCGCCTGCCATGATGAGGGGGATGGGTTGCATGCTTCTCCTTTCACCGGCGCGCTGCGCGGGATTTATTTTAAAAAATAAGGGCAAAGCGCGCACATTCCGCCGCGCGCCGACGTTAAAGAGGGATAGGAGGTGAGAAACGCTTGAGAAACCGAGGGTCTATGCTCGACGAGGCATTCGTGCAAGGCATCGTCGAGCGACATTACGACGACGTGCTGGCGTACTGCAGGCGCCATGCCCCCGTGCGCGATGCCGCCGAAGATCTGGCGCAGGAGACGTTTCTGCGATTCGTGCGCCATGCGCAGGCTTACGAGGAGCGCGGCAAGCCGCTTGCGTTGCTTTTGACCATCGCGCGCAACCTATGCGCCGATGCCGCGCGGTCGTGCGCTCACGTGCCGCGGCTTGTCGAACTCGACGATTCGTGCGCGCCTGCAGCATGCGATGTCTACTCCGTCGAGCTCGATTCGGTGCTGGCTTCTTTGGATGCCGACGAACGCGAGGCAATCGAGCTTCGCTTCGACCAGGGCCTTGGCGTGGCGGAAGCCGCACGGGTCATGGGAATGTCGCGGTTCGCGATGAACAGGTTGCTCAAGCGGGCGCTCGCGCGGGTGCGCGGCGCTCTTGCCTTGGAATCGGATGGGAGGCGTTCGTGATGTCTTGCAAGGATGGAATGCTGGGCGATGGGGCCGCTCGGAATGCGGCCGCACCCGCCGAAGATGCGATCGGCACGGCCGCGGGCGTTTCCGCCTCGGGCGAAGCCGTCGAAGGTGCCTGCGAACGCGCCGCCGTCGACGTTCAGGACGCGTTGCGTGCGTATTACCGGGCGCAGCGCGTGCCAGGCGACCAAGCCGCCCGCCGCGCTGTCGTGCAGGCGGCGCTCGACGAGGCGCGCCGCCTGCAGGCGGACGGCGAAGCCGTCTTCTCGGGCCGCGCTCGGGTTTGTTTCGACATGCGGCGCGCGGCGGAAACGCTGTCGTTCGTCGCCTGCCAGGCGCGCTTCATGGGCGCGCGCTCGTGGGTTATGCAGGCGGCCGTGGTGATCGCGGCGGCGTTTCTTGCCGTGGCGAGCGGCGCGCATGCCGTTTCGGGGTTATATGCCTGCCTTGCCGCGGCGGCCATCGCGGTGTGCGGTTTGCCTCAGGCGACCGCATCGCGTTTGTACGGCGTCGTGGAGCTCGAGCGCTCGTGCAAGCACGATGCCCGCTCCGTGGCTGCGGCGCGCATGGCCGTGCTGGCGTGCGCGAATGCGCTCGGCATCGCGCTTATCGCGGCAAGCGTTTCGTATGCGCACGCCGATACGTCGCTTGTCTTCTCGCTCGTGTGCGCCTTCGCGCCGTACTGCCTGACGGCGGCGGGGTGCTTGGTGGCCGTTCGCAGAATGGGCGGCGCGGGCGCGCTTGCCGCTGCCGCCGCCTGGGGGGCCGTCGTGGTGGGCGCCGCGTATTTCGCGGTGTCGTACATGCCGTGGCTCTATGAGCAGGCGGCGTTGTGGGTCTGGGCGCTTGTCGCCGCGGCGTCTTCGGCGTGGATGCTTGTCGAGGCGCGGCTGTGGCTTGCCGACGCGGCTCATTCCGCGCGCGCACTCTCGTTCGATTCGTCGTATGTCAACCGATAGGAGGAAACCGTGGAGCTTTCTCTTGAAAACCTTTCCAAACGCTTCGGCGACGCCGCCGCGGTCGATGACGTGTCGGCGAAGCTCGAATCCGGCGTATACGGCCTGATCGGAGCCAACGGCGCCGGCAAAACCACGCTGATGCGCATGGTGTGCGACGTGCTGCGCCCGAGCGCCGGCCGCATTGCCTACGACGGCGTCGACATCGCCAAGCTCGGCGAAGCATATCGCGCCCGCCTGGGCTATCTTCCGCAGGATTTCGGCTATTACCCCGATTTCACGGCGATGGATTTCATGCTGTACATGGCGGCGCTGAAGGGGATCGACCGCCGCGCCGCCAAGGCGCGCTGCCTCGATCTGCTCGAAGAGGTGGGGCTTGCCGGCCACGCGAAGGCGAAGGTGCGCACGTTCTCGGGCGGCATGAAGCAGCGCCTGGGCATCGCGCAGGCTGTGATCAACGACCCTTCGGTGCTCGTGCTCGACGAGCCCACGGCGGGCCTCGATCCGAAGGAGCGCGTGCGTTTCAGGAATCTTATCTCGGGCTTTTCGCAAGATAAGATCGTGCTGCTCTCCACGCATATCGTGTCCGACGTGGAATACATCGCCGATGACATTCTGGTGATGAAAAGCGGCCGGTTCGTGCTGCGCGGCCGCCCCGATGCGGTTGTGGCCTCCGTCGCGGGCAAGGTGTGGGAATGCCGCGTTTCGGCGCGCGAGGCCGATGCGCTTGCGGCGACGGCCTGCGTATGCAACGTGCATTACGCTCCCGACGGCCGGGCCGTGGTGCGCGTGGTGTCGGACGAGGCTCCGGCTGCCGGTGCGGCGTGCGTCGAACCCACGTTGGAAGACCTGTGTCTGTACACGTTCAAAGACGACGCTGGCGCATTCGACGGCGGGCATGCCGCCGCTTCGGGCGGCGGGGCGTCGCGCGGCGCCCGCGAACGCAAAGGCGGCCTGTTCGGCGGAAGGAGATAGCCATGGTCGATCTGGTGAAATTCGAACTCAAGAAGATCGTCGCCCGCAAATCGACGCGCTATACCTGCCTGGCCGTCATCGCGCTGCTTTGCCTGATCATGGCTGCGAACGTGTTGCAGACGAAGACCACGAACAATACCGACGAGATTCTGTCGGGCTTCGATGCCATCCATCAAAAGCAAGAGAACGCCGCCGTGCGTGCAGGGGCGCTGACCGACGAGCGTCTCGCCGAGGAGCTTTCCTCGTATTACGAACGTGCATTCGCCGAACTCGATCCCGACGAAATCGCCACCATGAGCGATGCCGCATCGTACGATGCCGTGAAATCGGCCTATGGGATCGAGGGTGCGCGCGAGCTGTACGGGTCGGGCTACTGGCCCTGGCTTTTCGGCGCTTGGAACACCGATAACAAGGAAGTCGTTCAGATGTCGGCGATTCTGGGGCCTGCGCCCGAGGTGTCGTTCTACGATGCGCTCGCCCTGAAAACCCAGTCGATCCTCGACGACGGCCAGAGCGGCTCGTGGACGTATTCCGATGCCGAGCGCTCCTATTGGACGCAAAAACAGGCCGAGGTTGGCGAGCCGATCGTGTACGGCTATGCAGGCGGTTGGGAAAACATCATGGACTGCATGGCGTTCATAGCCTTTGCCATCATCGCCGTCTGCGTGGCGTTGGCGCCGATATTCGCGGCCGAATACCAGGAGCGCACCGATAGCGTGATCCTGTCGTCGCGCTACGGTCGCTCGAAGCTCGTGGCGGCCAAGCTTATCGCGGCGTTTCTGTTCGCGACGGCGTACTTCGCGATCTGCGCGGCCATCATCTGCACGGTGTCGCTTGCGGCCTATGGGGCCGACGGCGCCGATTTGCCCATCCAGATGATGGCGCTTTCTTCGCCCTACGGCATCACCATGGCGCAGGGCGCCGCCATCATGGTGGGCATCGGCTACCTGATGACGATCGGGTTTGCGAGCCTGACGCTGCTTCTTTCCTCCAAGCTGCATTCGCTGCTCTCCATTTTCGCGATCGATGTGGCGCTTGTACTTCTGACGGGCATGATTCCCACCGGAGGTTCGGGCATGCTCGTGCATATCAGCGTGCTGTTCCCGACAAGCGGCCTGGTGGCGCCGTATTTGTTCTGGGATTACATGTCGTATCCGATCGGCGGGCTGGTGGTCGACCTCATGGGCATGCAGGCTCTCGTGTACGGCGTGCTGTTCGCGGCGTGTTTGCCGCTTGCGGCGCTGTTCTTCCGCCGCCATCAGGTGGCATAGGGGATATGACGGGCGGCCGCCGCTAATGTGCCGCCGCCCGTCGGGATGAAGGTTTTCTGCTTTAGCGTTCGCTTGTATCGGATGCCGCCCCGTATTCGGCGGCTCGCGCCAAGGCGCAGGAGCGCTGCGCGGCGTCGTTTTCGCGCCGCTTCTTGAGAATGCAGACAAGCAGGGCCGCCACGGCCGCGCCTGCGCCGGCAAGCACCAAAGGAAGGCCCGTTGCAACGATATCGCCCGTTTTGACGAACTTCCCACCTGCGGGGCTTTCCGGCGGCGCGCTTCCCTTGTCGGGGGAGGGCTCTTGCGCAGGAGGCGTTTCGGCCTGCTCTTCGGAAGCTATGGCGACACGTGCATCGTCGCTCAAAGGCTTTTCGAGGTTGTCCGCCGTTAGAACCGCCGTGTTCACCACGGTCGATCCGGCGATCGACGCATCGTTTGCCCGGGCATCGTACGTGATTTCCACGCAGTCGCCCACGCGCAGCGCCTCGAAGCGCGCACTGAACCCGTTTCCTTCAATCGAGGGTTCGAAGCGTTCCACGGTTGCGCCGTTGACGCGCGCCGTTATGCTCTCGAAATCGATCGGCATGCCTTCGGGCAGGCTGTTGTCCGATATCACGACGTTTACGATGCCCCCTTCGGCGCCGTCGAGCCCATCGGGGTCGCCGGGTTCGTCGGGTGCGCCTCCGTTCGTTGCCGTGCCGCTGTTTTCTTCGGCGCCATCTGCGCCGTCGGGCTCGTTTTCGTCGCTCGGTTCCGTCGCATCGGTTTCGGCGTCGGGATGCTTATCGGGAAGCGCGGCATCGCTTTGCTCGCCGACGGTTGCGACAATGCGGTATGCCACGGTTTCCCCGATGCGAACCGTGTCTTTATCGGCGTCTTTTTCCAGCAAGACCGCGGGTTTTCGGGAATCGGGCGCCACGATATCCACCGTATTGACGTCGGTTGCCTCGGGAAGGCCGTCGGCCGCGACGCCCGCTTCGTTTTCAAGCGTTTCGCCCGGCGTATGCATGAGCGCATCGTATGCGACGGTCATGGTTTCGCCGAAGGCGAGGTCGGCGTCCGTTTCCAGGGAGAACCCGACGATCCGCTCTTCGTCGTCGCGCAGGTAGGAAGGCTCGGCGGCCGTCTTTTCTCCTTCGGGGTTCGTAACGGTCACGCTTCCTTCGATGATCTCTGCAATGCCGGGCTGCGTCATGGCGTCGTGCACGACGATGTTTTCGGCCGTCGCATTTTCTTCGGATTGCGCGATGTCGAGCGTGTAATGCGCCGTTTCTTCGGGTTCGTAGGTTGCCTTGTCGGATCGCTTTTCAAGGGAAAGCGTCGGTTTGACGATTCCCGTGTCGACGTCGTTCGACGGCGTTTTGCCCTTTGCGTTGATGAGCGCGTAAGAGCTGTTGCGCACCGAAAGGCCGCCGTCGGCGGGGTAGCTCGCAAGCTTCGCCTTGAACACGAAACGGTAATGCTCGCCCTTCATGGGCATGGATCCCAGATATTCCTTGTCGAACACGAATCGCACGGCGTTGTCGCCGGCGTTTTCTTCGTTACCGTCGTTCTGCGTGCCGGCATCGTTTCGATCGGCGTCTTGCTCGGCGACGGGAAGGCTGTCGGTCCCGTTGTCGTTTTGCGGAGGTGCTGCCGTGTGTTGCCCGGCGTCCACGACCACGACGCCCGCTCCTTCGATCGGGCTGCCGTTCTCGTCGGCGAGATATCCCGATCCGTCCACATAGCTCATTTCGGCGGGAAGCGTATCGACGATTTCAAGCGCCGAATAGCGGTAGCCCACGCGGCAGTTGACGCCTTGCTCGTGCGCCTTGAAATCCACCGTGTATTCCACCTCGTCGCCTAAGGCCACGCCTTCGGTCTTGTCGGCGGTCTTGACCACCTCGGTCTGCCCGGCGGGGTTTTCGTCAGGGTTCGGCGCGGTCAGGAAATCGGGCGTAAGCGCGAAAAACGACTGAGGGTCGGGGTTGCTGCCGCTTTCGAGCTCGTTTTCGCACCATCCTGAGAAGAAGCGATACTCGGCGGCTTTGCCGCGGTTTTCGCCTGTGGTGTCGTAGAACGTTTCGACAAGGCCCTTCTTGTATTCATCGGGGTGCTTCCATCCGTCGGTCGAAAGATAAACGAACTTCGAGGTCACGCGCGTTCCGTCGTTTTCCAGATAGAGCACGTCGTTTCCTTCGACGATGCGGGCGCCCGTGATCGACCCGCCGAATTCGAGCGCCTGGGTGGTGTCGAGGTCGATGCAGGTGGCATGGCCTTTCACCTCCATCGGCTCGTCGGTTCCCGCTTTCACGAACTCGACATGCACGGTGAGGTTCGATAGCCCCACGGTGTAGAAATTGAAATTCTGAAAGCCTTCGGCTGCGTCGGAAAGCGATTTCCAATACGTGCTCAGATACACGCCTGGCTGGAACACTTCGTGCCCTTCGTAGTACGGGGCGTAGTTTTCCCATCCGCAATCGGGCTCGAGATAGGTCCAGTCGGAAATCGTGACGATGGCATCGAACGCCTCGCCGTTGTACGTGCCGCCCGTGTAGCGCAATGCGGCCGATCCTTTCTCGGTCGACTCGTCGATGGGGAAGGCCAGGCCTGGATGGCCTTTGACCTGAAGATACAGGTCGTCAAGGCTGGGGTTGTCTCCGTCGCTGTAACGGTGGTCGAAATAGATTCCCACGTCTTCGGCCTCTTCGAAGCCTTTGACGATTTCGATTTCGTCGAAATCGATCGACGCTTCGTAGCCGATGGGCTCGAATTCGCTTTCGGGAACCGCTTCGATCGGCGCAGAGCCCGTATTCGCCTCTGTTTCTGCGGATGCGCCTGCGGGCATTCCGCATAAGGCGACAAGCGCTGCCGCCAGCACTCCTGCGACTTTCGCGGATGCTGCCGTTATGCGTCGTATGAGCGCGCTTGTCGTGCGTTGCCGTGCGCCGTCCGGCGTTTTTCGTTTGCCGTTGTTGTTCATGATGGCCTCCTTCGCTCGAATGCGCCTTCGGGCGCTCGCGAAGCCAGGCTATCAAGCGTATCCGGCGCTCATTAAGAAGGAGGCGCCGCCGTTTCCGGTGCGGATTCGTATGAAAGAGAGCATGGATCCGGCCGGTTTGCCGGCGCGATTCGAGCTGTTTCAGGCCGCGTTCTGAACGGCATCCGGCAGCGTTTTGCTCGCGCTTGCGTTGCAGGCCGTCGTTCGGCTCGCACCAGAGCCGTCCCGATCGGGCCCGGGCCGGTTCATGCTTTCTTCTGCTGCTTTGTCGCTTGGCCTGTTGAAGAGGGGCACGCCATGAGCGTGCTTGTCGTCGAGAGCGCGCGTGCGTCTTGTTTGCGGTCTTCGGTTCGCCGGCCGTTAGGGCATCTTCGGCTATCGGCTCGCCAGCGCGAACGAATGGAGGTATGCATCGGCGCATGCGCGGATCGCCTCGGCCTCGGGCGCGGCGCTCGGCTCGAAAACGGCGGCGGTGGGAAAGCCCGCCGCATGGGCGGTTTCGACGGCATGCAACGAATCCTCCATGACGAGCGTGGCTTCGCGCGGCGTGCCCAAGTGCGAAAGCGCGGCCTCGAACACGAGCGGCTCCGTCTTGCTTGCCCCGACTTCGCTGCAGGTGAGCACGGCCGAGAAATGCCGCATCACGCCGAGGCGCGTCAGCGCGGCTTCGGCGCACGGGCGCTCCGTGGCGGTTGCTACGCACATGCGCACGCCGGCGTCGGCCAAAGCGTCAAGCATCGCGACCGCCCCTGGTTTCAGCGGGATGATGTCCCGATAGGCGTGTTCGATGCCGTTGAGGATGCCGCGGCATATTTCCTCGACCGAATCGTTCAAGCCGTATTCTTCGCGCAGGAAGACGGCCGATTGCTCGAGCGTCATGCGCTTGAAATGGCGGCGGATGTCGGCGGCCGGCGTTTTTCCACGAGCTATCAGGTAATTCTCGCCGAGGTTCTCCCACCATGGCATGCTGTCGATCAGCGTGCCGTCAAGGTCGAAGATGACGCCTTGGATGCGCTCGGGCGCGCTCGGCAGAATGTGGGCGTCGGCGAAGCGGGCAAGGGGGAATCCTTCGGATCGGGAGGCGGAATGCGCGGTCATACGTGTCCTTTTTCACGGGCGGCGATTCGCTGTCGCGGCGGCTTGTGTTGCCGGCTTGCGGAAAGGGCGCTCCGGCGGCCGCGATGCGAAACGGGCGCGGGCATGGCGGTTTCGGGTGCGTATTATGCACCAATGGGCGGGCGTTTTGCGCGCATGGCGCTTCGAAGGCGCACGGTTTCGCGCCCCCATGGCCGCCCGCCGTTCGGCCTAGGCGCGCATACGGCGCCTTCGCGCCCCTTCCTTCCGCCGTTGCGAACCGTCACGGGTCGGCAACGGCGCGAATGCGCGACGGGGCGAAGCGCTATGATGGGGCCATCACTGAATCCTGTCGAAGGGGGAACGAATGAAAGCGCTGCTCATCAACGGAAGTCCGCATCGCCGCGGCTGCACGTATACGGCGCTCGGCGCCGTGGAGACGGGGCTGCAGGAGCAAGGCGTCGACGCCGATATCATGTGGATCGGCACGGGCGCTATTTCCGGGTGCCTCGGGTGCGGAAAGTGCCTCAAATCGGGCCACTGCTTCATCGACGATGCTGTGAACCAATTCATCGACGACGTTCCCAAATACGATGCCTTCGTGTTCGGCTCTCCCGTGCATTTCGCAAGCGCGTCGGGGGCTCTCACGTCGTTTATGGACCGTGCGTTCTACGGCCGCGGGAACCTGTTCGCAGGCAAGCCCGCCGCAGCGATCGCATCGTGCCGCCGCGGTGGAGCGACGGCGACGTTCGATCAGCTCAACAAGTATTTCACCATCTCGAACATGGTGGTTGTGGGCTCTCAGTATTGGAACCAGGTGCACGGCAACACGCCTGAAGAGGTGCTGCGCGACGAAGAGGGCATGCAGACCATGCGTACTCTCGGCCGCAATATGGCATGGCTGATGAAATGCATCGAAGCCGGCAAGGCCGCGGGCATCGAACGCCCCGTGCAAGATCCGGTGATTCGTACGAATTTCATCCGCTAGGCGTTGGCGCCGATGCGTGCGGCGGGGCTTTCTCCTGCGCCGCCTGCGTCGGTCGAAGGCGGGGTTTTGCGCCCCTGGCACTCGCGGCGAAAAGACGGCGTTTCCAGCAGGGGCGCCGCCTTTTTTGCGCCTGACGACGTTCGCGCGGGCGGGCGATGCTTGTTTTGCGACGTTCGCGCGCGGCCGGCCGGTTTAGCCGAGCGCTTGCGCGGCGATGACGATGAAGCAGGTGAGCAGGCCCGATACGGCGATGGCCACGCCGCTCATCGCGCCTTCGAGCTTGCCCATTTCAAGCGCCTTCGCCGTTCCTATCGCATGGCTGCAGGTGCCTATGGCCACGCCCTGCGCCACTTTGTTCCTGATATGGAACACGTTCGCCAGCATCGGCGAGAAGATGGCGCCCAAAACGCCGGTGGTCATCACGGCCGCCATGGTGATCGACGCCGTGCCGCCCAGCTCGCCCGTGATGGAAAGCGCGATCGGCGCCGTGGTGGATTTGGGCAGCGTGGATATCGCCACTTCCTCGCCCAGCCCGAAAAACGTGCAGAGCGCATAGGCGCTCACCATGGAGGCGACAGATCCCACCAGACAGCCTGCAAGAATAGGCAGGAAGTTGCTCTTGAGGATCGCGCGCTGCTGGTAGATGGAAAACGCCAGCACGGCCGTCGCCGGTCCCAGCATGGCCGCGATGACGCTCGTCCCCGATTCGTAGGAATCGAGCGGGATGTTGCACGTCGCGATGAGCGCCATGATGACGGCGACCGACACCAGCAGCGGATTGAGCAGGGGAGATTTCGTCTTTCTATTCAGCCATACCGCGCCCGCGAAAACGGCGACGGTCAACGCCAGGCTGGCGGCGGTTTCTATCAGAGGCATGAAATCCATGGTCTACGCTCCTTCCCGCGTCGTGTCGGCCGGAGTATCCTGCGCGACGCGCGGGTCGCCTTTCAAGGTGAAGACGGCGGCGAGCCTTGCATCGCGTCCTGCGCGTTTGGCATGGACGTATTTCTGCAGACGCGTTACCAGCACCACCGTGATCGACGTGGCGAGAAACACGATGACCGTCGTGAGCAGGCATACCAGCAGGAATTGCGGAATGCGGCCTTCGATCAGGGGCAGGCTGGTCAGAATGGTCACGCCTGCCGGAATAAAGAAGAAAGGCATGTATTTCAGCAGGAAATTCGAGATGAGGGCGATCTTTTCTTCCGCGATGATGCCGCTGATGAGCAACACGAGCAGAATGGCCATGCTGCAGATGTTGCCGGGAATGGCTATCGGCAGCGATGCGGAGACGGCGTTTCCGACATAGCAGACGCCCGCCAGAAACGCGAGCTGGATGCAGAACATGCCGAGCTTTCTGCTGTCGCGCTTGGCCTTGTCGCGCCTTCGCGCGCGGGGTGCGATACCGTCGGGGTTCTGCTCGTTCGGGGTGCCGTCGTCCGGCGTCGTGCTGCGACGGGCGTCGCTCGGTTCAATGTAGATTCGTTGCATGGTACGGTGCGAAATTCGCGCTCATCTCGATTCGTCTCGGGGTCGAAAGCGTCCATGCTACACCCGCGTCCGCCGCCTTCCGCCGATTCTGAAAAACTCTTCACAGGCGCTCGCCGCGCCGCGCGATCGAGAACGCCGGCGTTTCGTCCCGCCGCGCCGCCTCCCGCCGCGGCGCCTTGCATCGTTCGCTCGGTGCTGCGGCGGGGGCGCTTGCGCATGCTTCGGGGCGTTCGGCCCTAAAACGCCCAGTTGCCGTTGCGGAAGATCGCCACGCGTTCGCCGTCGGCTTTGATGCCGTCGATGTTCAGGTCTTCGGTGCCGATCATGAAATCCACATGCGTGGCGCTCTTGTTGACGCCCGCCTCGAACAGCTCGTCTTCGGTCATGTCGTAGCCGCCTTCGTAGCAATCGGCGAATCCGCGTCCGAGGGCCAAGTGGCAGCTTGCGTTCTCGTCGAACAACGTGCTGTAGAACAGCACGCCCGCATTGCGGATCGGGCTGTCGAAGGGCACGAGCGCCACTTCGCCCAGGCGGCACGAGTTCTCGTCGGTTTCCACGATCGAGCGCAGCACGTCTTCGCCGCGTTCGGCGTGCAGGTCTACCACGCGTCCGTCTTTGAACGTCAGGCCGAAGTTCTCGATCAAGCTGCCGTTGTGGGCAAGGGGCATGGCGGAAACCACGGTGCCTTCGGCGCGCAGGCGGTCGGGCGTGGAGAAAATCTCTTCCGTGGGCATGTTGGGGAAGAACTTCACGCCGTCCACCGTGGTGTCGCCGCCGCCGCTGAACAGGTGTTTATCCGTCAGGCCGACGGTCAGATCGGTGCCGTGGGCGTTGGTGTAGTGCAGCGCGTCGAAGCGCTGGGCGTTCAGCCATGCGCAGCGCTCCGAGAAGCTTTCGCGATGGGCGCGCCATGCGTCGACGGCTGCGGATGCGTCGGCCCCTTCGAGGCGCACCGTTTTGAAAATCGCATCCCACAAACGCTCGATCGCCTCGTCTTCGGGCGCATCGGGAAACACCTTGCGCGCCCATGCGGGCGATGCGCCGCCTACGATGCACCAGACGCAGCGGCCGAAGTCGAGCGCATCGTAGAATTCCTTGCAGGCTTTATGGCTTGCCTGTGCTCGGGCGACGAGCTTGCGGGTGTCGATGCCCGACATGGCTTCGGGGTCGTCCGAATCGATGGTCAGCACGGCGGCCCCGTTGCGGGCCATGCCGTTGTTCAGTTCGGCGAGCCACGAAGGCACGTTCTCGAAGACGTCCATCGCGCAATGGTCGTAATGCATGCGCTCGATCGCCTCGTCGGAAAAGCGCACGGTCACGTGATGCGCGCCCAGGTCGTAGGCTTCTTGCGTGATGAGGCGTACGAGCGGCGCGCTTTCGATGTTCGCGCGCACGAACAGGTCTTGCCCCGGCTTGAGCGCGCAGCCCGCTTCGACGATCAGACGGGCATAGGCGCGCATGCGTTCGGCAAGCGAGGGGGCACAGGATTCGATGCGTTCATCGGTCATGGAAGATCCTTTCGAAAGCGGTTCGTGCGCGGCGCTATCGCCTGCGCGGTATCGGTTCTGTCAGAGTGTACGCGTTCGCGCGCTGCGGCGCTTGCGGTTTCGCGGGTACAATGGCGTACGGAACGACTTTCGCGAGACGCGCATTCGCGCGGGAAGGGAAGGCAGCATGTTCAGAACGACCGAAACGCCCCAGGGCGGCCGCGTGGTGCTGGCGGGCAAAAGCGTGGTGAACCTGGCGTCGAATAATTATCTCGGATTGGCCGACGCGCCCGAACTTATCGCCGCCGCCAAGGGCGCGCTCGACGCATACGGCGTCGGGCCGTGCGCAAGCCGCAATATCGTGGGCGATTTTCCCGTGCACGCCGAACTCGAGCGCGAGCTTGCCGCGTTCAAAGGCACCGAGGCGGCGCTCGTGTTCAGTTCGGGCTATGCGGCCAACGTGGGCGTCATTCCCGTGCTTGTCGGCAAGGGCGACGAGATTTTCTCCGACGAGCTGAACCACGGCAGCCTCATCGACGGATGCAGGCTCTCGCGGGCGCATACCACGGTGTACCGGCATTGCGACGTGCGCGACCTGGAAGAAAAGCTCGCCGCTTGCGAAGCGGAAGACAAGCTGGTCATGACCGACGCCGTGTTCAGCATGGACGGCGATGTGGCGCCGCTCGACGAGATAGCCGCCGTCTGCGAGCGCCATGGGGCGACATTTCTGGTGGATGACGCGCACGGCGACGGCGTCATGGGGCCGATGGGGCGCGGCACGGTGGCGCATTTCGGGCTCGAAGGCCGCGTGCAGGTGGAAACCGGGTCGCTCGGCAAGGCATTCGGCGTGATGGGCGGTTTTGTCGCGGGAAGCTGGGAGCTGATCGACCGCGTGCGCGTCGGGGCGCGTTCGTTCATCTTGACGGCGTCGCCTTTGGCGCCGTCGCTTGCCGCGGCCGCCGCAGAAGCGCTGCGCCTTATAGCGCACGACGATGCGCGCGTGCGCCGTCTGTGGGAGAACCGCGATTATTTCGCGCGCGGCATGGAGCAGGCGGGCTTCGATACGGGCATTTCCACCACGCCGGTGGTTCCCGTCATGATCGGCGACGAAGAGCTCGCCGTGCGCATGAGCGATGCGCTCTATGAGCGCGGCGTGTTCGCCCAGGCGATCCAGTATCCGCTGGTCGCGCGCGGCAAGGCGCGCATTCGCTGCATTCTTTCGGCGGCGCATACGCGCGAAGACCTCGACCTTGCCATCGGGGCGTTCGCCGCCGTCGGCCGCGAGTTGGAGGTGCTGTGATGGACGTGCCCGTTCTCAAAGACGTCGAACAGGTCAGCGACGGCTGGCTGAAGAAATACGTGCTCACCTACGAATTTCCCGACGGCCGAGCGCTTCCCTACGAGGTGGTGTCGCGCAAGGGCCTCGACAGATACGCTTCCGAGGTGCGCGATACGGCCGCGCCGGCGCCCGAGCCCGATGCGGTCTGCATCGTCGGCCATACGGCGAACGACGCGTTTCTGCTCATCCGCGAATTCCGCTACCCCATGAATAGGATGTGCGTGGCGTTTCCCGCGGGTTTGCGGGAGCCGGGCGAAGACATCGTGGAATGCGCCGCCCGCGAGCTGCGCGAGGAAACGGGCTACGACCTCGTACGCGACGAAAACGGTGCTCCCGTGAGCGCGCGGGCATGCGTGCAGCCCGGCTATTCGTCGCTTGGGATGGGGGACGAAAGCATCGCCATGGTGTTCGCCGAGGTCGAACGCGTCGGCGAACCTCGATCGGAGTCGACCGAATTCATCGAATCGTTCGAACTCGGGCGCGACGATATCGTGCGATTCCTCGACGAGAGCCGCGATCCGCTTTCGATCCGCTGCCAGCTCGTGCTCGAAATGGTGGCCCGTCCGCCGTTTTCCTAGCGCGGTTCTTCGGTCGTTTGCGGGTCGTTTTCGTAGACGCGCCCGCCCGCCTTCGATACCATAAGCCGCATGACTACGATTACCCCCGCATCCAGCGATGCCTTTGCATCCGCCATCAAAGTCGCCGATCTTGAGACCGGCGCCGAAGTGTCCGTTTCCGTGCGCGATAAAGGCTCCGACCAGTTCGCCGCGCGCTTCAGGAAAATGGCGAAAGACCGCCGCAAATGGGCGCGCAAAAACGACGTTTCGTGCTATCGCATATACGACGCCGACCTGCCCGATTTCGCCGTGGCTATCGATCGCTACGACGGCGTGTGGAAAAGCGAGGGCGAAAGCTGCCTGATCGTGGCCGAGTACCAGGCGCCCAAAACCGTCGATCCGGTCAAGGCCGAGGCGCGATTCCGCGATGCGGTCGCCATCGCGTCGGCCGTGACGGGCATTCCGTCGAGCCGCGTGTTCGCCAAAACCCGCCGCCGTGAAAAGGGCGGCGGGCAGTATGTCGACCAGCAAAAGGCGAGCTACCGCATGTACACGCAGGAGGCGGGCAACGTGTTCGAGGTCGACATGGGAAGCTACCTCGACACGGGCATCTTTCTCGACCATCGCACGACGCGCGAAATGGTGGGAGGCATGGCCTGCGGCAAGCGTTTTCTGAACCTGTTCTCATACACGGGCACGTGTACGGTGCATGCGGCCGTGGGAGGGGCGGCTTCCACGTTGACGGTCGATTTGTCGCAGACATATCTGAACTGGGCGCGTCGCAATATGGCGCTCAACGGCTGCGACGGCCCCGAGCACCGCTTCGAGCGCGCCGACGTGCTGCAGTGGATGGTTCAGGCGGTCAAGCAGGGCAGGCAGTTCGACCTGGTCTTCGTCGACCCGCCCACGTTTTCCAATTCGAAGGCCATGGGGAAGAACACTTGGAGCGTGCAGCGCGATCACGTGAAGCTGCTCTCGCACGTGGTTCGTCTTCTGGCGCCCGGCGGCGTGGCGGTGTTCAGCTGCAACCTGCGCAACTTCAAGCCCGATTTCGAGGCGCTTGAGGCGGCGGGCGTGAAGCTGGTCGACATCACGGCGAAAACCATTCCGTACGATTTCGAACGCAATGCGAAGATCCACTGCTGCTATCTGGTGGAGCGCGCATAGCCTATCGGTTTCCGAAAGCCCTTCCGCAGGCGCACGGAAGGGCTTTTTCATGTGTGGGAAAAGCGGCAGGCCGGCGTGTTTTTCCGGTTTGGGACGCCTGGGCCCATTCTGTCCGTGGTGCTTGCGAAGGCGGGCGTCCACAATGGCGGGAGGGGCCGCAGGACGCGGCCGCAGATCTGATTGGCCCGGGTTTCGGCCGGATTCTTGCCGGGTTTCGGCTGCAGATCACAGGGCCGTTCTACTTGCCGATGCAAGATTGCCGCTAGGATATTTATGAAGAAGTCGTGGCGACGTGCGATAAAAAACGCAAAAGCATTGCGGTCGGCATGCAATCTGAGTAGTATTTCTTTTTGTCCTTTGGGACTTACATAGTGCGGGGTGGAGCAGTCTGGTAGCTCGCCGGGCTCATAACCCGGAGGCCGTCGGTTCAAATCCGGCCCCCGCGACCAAATTTTCAGGCATCCATTGGGTGCCTTTTTTATTTGATTAAATATGCCTCTTTAACGGGTTATAGGACAAAAAGTGTGTCTTGATATTGACGTATCACCAGGTCATGTAGTGAAAACCATGGCAAAAAGTCGGTTTTTCCGAAGGAGTGCCATGGATAACAAGAGATGCCCGTCCTGCGGCTCGGCGATGAAGAGGAACGGGAAGACCGGGGCGGGGTCGCAGAGATGGCGCTGCGGGAGCTGCGGGGCGTCTTCCGTCCACCGCAACGACACCTCGGCGCGCGACCTCGCGGCCTTCGCCTCCTGGCTGCTGTCGAAGGACTCGCAGCGCGACATGCCGGGCCGCGGCCGGACGTTTCGCAGGAAGACGGCGGCGTTCTGGGGCATATGGCCGATGCCCGACGCGGTCGACGAGGTGCACCGCGTCGTGTTCGTGGACGGGATATGGGTGGCCCGGGACGCGGTGGTGCTGATCGCCTGCACGGAGCGCCACGTGCTCTCCTGGCATCTGGCGCGCGCCGAGACGAGCGCCGCGTGGAGGTCGCTGCTGTCGAGGGCGGCGCCGCCCGACGTCGTCGTCACCGACGGCGGCAGCGGGTTCGCCAAGGCGGTCGCGGCCGAATGGCCCCGCACGAGGGTCCAGAGGTGCGTCTTCCACGCGTTCTGCCAGGTCAAGCGCTGCACGACGACCAGGCCGAAGCTCCAGGCGGGCGTCGAGCTGTACGCGTTGGCGAAGGAGCTGCTCCATATCGACACCCCCGGCCAGGCGGAATGGTGGGCCGAGCGCTTCTTCGAGTGGTCGGGCTTCTGGTCCGACTTCCTCGACGAGAAGAGCCTGGCCGACGGGCGCCTCGTCTACACGCACGAACGGCTGCGCAAGGCCCGCCGCGGCCTCGCCTCGCTGATCGGGGCGGGGACCCTGTTCACGTACCTCGATCCCGCCCTGGCGGCGGAAGGGCCCCTCCCGGCCACCAACAACGTCATAGAGGGCGGCGTGAACGCGCAGCTGCGCGCGGTGCTGAGGAACCACAGGGGCCTGTCGGTGCTCAAGCGCGTCAAGGCCGTCTTCTGGTGGTGCTACATGCACGTCGAGTGCCCCAAGGGCATGGCGCGAACGCTGCGGGAGATGCCGACCGACGATGACGTAGAGCTGCTGAGGTCGGAATACGGGATGGATGTCGAGGGCGTCGGCGCCCCGGCGAAGTGGGGCGAGGGCCTCGTCTGGGAGGAATTGCACCACCGGACGAGGCATCCCTATTCGACGGAGTGAATAAAGGCTCCAGACACACTTTTTGTCCTATAACCCTAGATTCAATAACTCCTCTAGGAAAGAGACGGAATGTTCCGTCTCTTTCTTTTTCCGGTCATTTGGGTTTCGTGCAAGGCTCTATCGGTCGCCGATGGATTCAGCGGCGCATCGGAAGGCATCGATGAATTTTTTGCCGCAAGATTCGAGCGTCTTCTCGTTGTAGAGGGCATAGACGTCACAGGGCGCGAATAAATCTGCGAAGGAAAAGAGATGCGAGCACCGAGCATTTCTTTGTCTTGGGATCTGGTTCCCGCAAGGACAATTCCGAAAGATGCCGCCTCGTCGACGAATAGCAGATCGCGGTAATCGGAGCAAGGCTGGGTGTCTATCGTTATCTTGACCCCCAGTGTGTTGAAATGGCTCTGAATTGCCCGACCTGCGGCCGCCATGTTTTC
>USEZ01000003.1 GCA_900553775.1 uncultured Slackia sp.
AGACGATAGCTCTTTTGGCTCTGGGACTGAACACGTGCATCGGCACCGTGCTGTACAACTACGCGCTCACCCTGCTGCCTGTTTCGGTAGCCATCACGCTGCTTTTCCAGTTCACCTGGATGGGCATCGTCGTCCAGCTGGTGGTCATGCGCAGACGCCCGCGTGCGGCCGAGGCGGCAGCGGCGGCTGTTATCCTGGGCGGAACGCTCATGGCCAGCGGCATGTTCTCCGAATCGGTGGGCGCTCTTGACCCCGTCGGCATCGCATGCGGGCTGCTCTCGGCCGTCAGCTGCACCTTCTTCATGTTCTTCTCGAGCCGCGTCGGGCGCGGCATGCCGTCCGTTCAGCGCGGGCTCGTCGTGTGCCTGGGCGCGTGCGCGCTCGGCTTCGCGCTGTGCCCCGACTACTTCGCAAGCGGCGTTCTGCAGGACGGCATCTGGAAGTTCGGCCTGGTCCTGGGGCTGTGCGCCCTGTTCGTCCCCGTGGTGCTGTTCGGCATCGCCACGCCGCACCTGACGCCGGGACTCTCGGCCATCATGGCGTCCTCCGAGCTTCCCTGCGGCATCGCCCTGTCCGCGCTCGTCATCGGCGAGCCGGTGGAGGCGCTCCAGGCCGTCGGCATCGTCGCCATCGGATCGGTGCTGCTCGCCGCCGCATCGCGCGCGAAGCAGGCCGCCGTCTATGCGCTGATCCCGTTCCTCGTCGCGTTCGGCATCGTTGCGCTGTGCCTGTCGCTTCAGGGCGGGCCGCTGTGCTCGCTTGCCGCCTTCAGCGTATGCATCGGCGCCTGCGTGATGCTCGAAGTGATCCTCGTGGCCTTTTTCGGCACGCTTGCGTCGAAGGGGTACCTTTCCGCCCCCTTCTCCTTCGCGCTTGCCGTGGGGCTTCCGCGCCTGGCCGCCGCGCTGGGCGACGGATGCGGCATCGCCTTGCGCGAAAGCGGGCAGGGGCCGACCGAGCTCGTCTCGGCGATCTGCCTGACGGGCATCTGCGTGCTCGCCTTCTCGCTGATAGCCGTCCTTCGCCAGGAGCGCACCATCGCCTTTCTGACGAACGAGGCTCCGCAGGCCGACGACACCGAGCGGGTGTGCGACGCCGCCGCGCACGATTTCGGCCTTTCGCCGCGCGAAACGGAGATTCTCAAGCTCATCGCGCGCGGAAACGCCGTCGATGCCGTGGCGAAAAAGCTCGTCGTATCCCCCTATACGGTGCAAACCCACGTTCAGCACATATACCGCAAGATGCAGGTGCACAAACGAAGCGAGCTTATGGACTACCTGAACCTGCACCGCGACAAGGGATAGGCGGCGCGGCGGACGAGCAAAAAGCGGGCCCGCCCCGAAGGACAGGCCCGCTCGATCGGCCGGGAATCGCCATGCGGGGCTGCGCGGCGCTATTCGGCCACTTCCACCAATTCGATTTCGAAGGTGAGGTCTTTGCCCGCAAGCTCGTGGTTCATGTCGAACACGGCGTTGTTCTCGTCGACGGAAACCACCTTCGCGGGAAACGGACCCATGGGGCCCTGGAAATACACCGTCTGGCCCACGGGAAGCTGGGCCGCGTTGGGAATCTGGGAGACGGGCACGGTTTGGACGGCCTGCGGGTTGTACTCGCCGTACGCGTCTTTCGCGGGAATGGTGACCGTCTTCTTCTCGCCGGCGGCCATGTCTTTCACCGCGGCGTCGAAGCCGGGGATCATCTGGCCTGCGCAGCAGGTGAACTCGAGCGGCTCGCCGCGGTCGTAGCTGGAATCGAACTGGGTGCCGTCGGCCAGGGTGCCGCGATAATGGGCCTTGACCTTCTTGCCTTCGTTGCTCATTGAGCACGTCCTTTCAAAACGAACAATGATGCTGCGTATCATACCCGAGCAAGTGCCTCCGTACAGCGGCGGAAGGCAAATGCATCGAAGGAGCGCGGCATGCACGGTTTCGCAAGGCCGCGACGGGCGCGCAATCAGTCGAGGAACTTCGGCGGCAAGGGCTCGGCTTTCGCCATGCGGACCGCGGCCGATATGGGCTGAAGCTTCGAGGATACGAGGAATTTCGAGGTGGCGTGGGCGAGGATGCGCCCCCGTTCGTCTTTCGAGGAGGCCTCGCTCAGGCATATCGTCGAGCCGTATTTGATCGCGCGACCCTCGGTCACGACCAGCCCCTCGTCCACCGAGCGCAGATCGGCCACGTTCAGATCGATCGTGGTGAACCCGGCATCTTCGTCCATGCCGCAATACAGGCACCAATACGACGCGTTGTCGAGCATGGCCGCATACGCTCCGCCGTGGATCCCGCCGAACGCGTTGAGCAGATCGCGCGTCACCACCACCTCGGTCCGGCAATAATCTTTGTCGAGCTCGACCAGCTTCACGCCCAAAAGGTTGAGAAACGGGCTCGCATCGGCCAACAGCTTCACCCGTTCGATATGTTCCGGGTTAAGACGTCTCGACGAATCCATTCGTCATGCTCCTTTCGCATCGGCCATGCCTGCGACGCCGCTTGCGCCGCAGGCCGTTTCATTCTACCCCTCGGCGTATTGGATAAAAGCGGCCGGCCGCCGCCTCCTCCCGTCAAAAACGACCGAACGTCCGGCACGGCTGCGTAAAAACGTCGCGCACGATACTATGCATGCGGGGACCGCGCCTGCATGACGGCGCGGCGAATCGACCCATCGAGGAGGGTGGACATGAAGAAAAGGAATCTGATCGCAACGCTGTGCGTTGCGGCCGTGCTGGCCTTCGGCATGGCGCTTGCGGGCTGCGCCGCAAAACCCGATCCGGCCGAGCAGATCAAGGCCGACATCGCCGCGCAATTCGACCCGGTGAAAAACCTCGACCAAACCGCCGTCGACGAGCTCACCTCCGAATTGGAGGCCGCCAACGAGTTCGAGACCTACGGCATCGACAGCGCCGCATACGTGAACTCCATGCTTGCGGGCTTCGATTACGAGGTCGAAGACGTCGTCGTCGCCGAGGACGGAACAAGCGCCACGGCCACGGTCGCGATCACGTGCAAGTCGTTCACCGCGGCCGCCGAGCGCGCGACGGAGCTTTCGGCGGAATTCGCCGAAAGCGGCGCGATGCTCGACATGAGCATGGACGAGATGAACAAGAAGATCGGCGCCATCATGCTGCAGGCCATGGACGAAACCGAGGTGAAGACGACCGATTGCGTCTTCGACTATCGGATCGCCGACGACACGTGGATGCTCGACGGCGGAGCCGAGCAGCAGATCTACAGCGCGTTTTTCGCCTAGGAACCATCGGCCGAAAAGGCCTCATGGCAGTTCGGGCCCCGAAATCGCGCGAGGCCCGGCCGCCGGTGCAAGACGACGGCATGCCCGGCATCCCTTGCCGCATGGCCCCCGCACCGCCGAACGCCCCGTCTTCCGCATGCGGGAGGCGGGGTTTTTCATGCCCGGATGCGCCCCATGCGCCCGCTTCGGCGTCTTCGCCGCCGCGATGCCCTTTCGCGCGGGCGGCGACGGTCCTATGCGACGAACGGCTCGATCTGCCCCAGCAAGGCGAACGCGAATAGGACGTACAGCGCGAAAAACGCGGCCTGGCGCCACCAGGAAAACCGCGGGAAATGCGCAAAGCGCTCGTACAGAGGGCGTTTGTCGGCAAGCGCATACGCGAGAAAGACGATGCTCGACGCCCCGACAACCAGGTATTCGAGTACGCGAAACCACAAAGGATATGCGGCATCGTGCTCGTTCGGCGAGAACGCGGCCATGATGCAGCCGACCAGCAAAACCGCGGCGGATGCGCAAACCGCCGTGTTCCATGCGACGAACAGCGCCGCGGGCATGCGGCTTTTCGCCTCGAAAAGCATGCGGCGCGCTTCGGAGAAGGCGGCCTTCGCCCGCGATGCCGCCGACACGCGCGGGCGGCGCGGCGGGGCGAATCCCCCTTCGCGCGCATCCAAGCCCGCCTGAGCCCTTCCCGACAGCGAGCGAGAAGGCGGACGGAATGCGCCGCAAGACGCAGGATGCGCGCCGTCGGGCGCGGCGTCGCAGCCGGCACGCAGAACGCACGGCTCCTTCGGCCCCACATCGCCCGAAGGAGCGGACGCATGCCCCGAAGGCGGCGCAGGGCGGGCAAGGCCGCATGCGGCATGCGCTTCCGAAACGATGGCGCCGTATCCGCACGCACGGGCGGCGGCGCAGAAGGCGGCGCGCAGCTCGCGCACGTCGGCATAGCGGCGATCGGGGTCGAATTCGGTCGCGCGCATCAGCACGGCGCGCAACGGCTCGGGAATGCGCTCGTCGAAAAACCCTTCCTCGCGCACGCGCGCATCGGGCGTTTTCTCCACGAGGCAGAAATACAGGAGCATGCCGAGAGCGTACACGTCGCTGCGCACGGTGGTTTGGCCGTAGCCGAACTGCTCGGGCGGCGCATAGGCGCGCGTTCCGAAATGGCGCGTGTCATCGGCGGCGTCGTCTTTGTAAAACCGCGCGATGCCCAAATCGATAATGGTGAGGCTGTCGCGCGAAATCATGATGTTGCTCGGCTTCAAATCGCGGTGGATGATCGGCGCGTCGAAGCCTTCGTGCAGTTCGAGCACCGCATCGCACAGACGGGGAAACACATCCGCCGCAAACGCGGCGGATGGATCGCAGCGATACACGGCATCCTGCAGCGTTTCGCCCCAGACGTATTCCATCACCACCACGTCGTCTTCGCCGAGCGTATAGCAATCGGATATGCGCGGAAGAAACCTGAAACGCCTCCCGTAGCGCTGGGCCTCGTGCATGCGCCGGTACACCGAGCCCAAACCCGCATCGCGCTTGATGTATTTGCGGATGAACGGCCCCTGCTCGGCCCCGTTGCGCCCCATGAACATGACGCGCTGCGTGATTTCGTAGGCCGACTCTTTCAATACCGCATCGACGCGATAGCATTCTTCGCGCTGCAGGGCGTCGAGATGTTCTGACAATTCGTCGGTTTGCATGCATGCCATGGTATCAAAGAACCGCCCGGAGCACCCCCCCCCGCCCGTCGCGGGAAAGACGCGCTCTAGCACAGGGTTTCTTCCCCGAAACGGTAGAGCTCCTCGTCGGTTTTGCGCAGGGAATAGCCCTTGTCGAGGCAGAAGATGAGAATCGCATCGCGGCGATTCTTGCAGTACAGGTCGCTTGCGCCCGATACGCGCAGCAAGCGGTTGGTTTCGCGCAGGTCGAGGCCCATGGCGAAGGCGATCTGCAGCACTTTGTCGCGCGACGGGTTGCGCTGTCCTTTGAAAATCTGGTAGCCGAACGTTTCGTTGATTCCCGCCGCGCGCACCACGTCGATACGCTCCAGACCTTTTTCGTCGAGAAGGCCGTTCAGGCAATCGGCGAGCGACGGCTCGCCGATGCGGTGCTTCTTCGCGAACTTCGCAGGATCGGGCGACGACAGCAGTTCGTCGAGCAACTCCTCTGTCAGCGGCTCTTTCACGCGGCGCTTTCTCCTTTTTCTTCCGGCAGGCTTACTGCGTTCCATGCTCGATAATGTCCTTCGCCAGCAAAACGGGCGACGAGCGCCCGTTCGAACAACATCCCGACTTACAGGTTTTCCACGGCGTAGCCCGCTTCTTCCTGGGTGAACTTCTCGCCATACTCGGACGTAAGCTGGTCGCGGATGGCCTCGGGGGACATGCTCATAGTTTCCTGATAGCTTCTGGCCTTTGCGAGAGCGTTCGCGTTCCAGTCGGCATTCACGTTGTCGACGGCGTATTGGGCCGCTTCGGCGGAAAACTTCTCGCCGTACTCGGACGTAAGCTGATCGTAGAGGCCCGCTTTGGACATATGCATCGTGTCATTATACGATTGCGCCTTTTTCAGAGCGGATCTGTACTCCGCGGGAACCTCGGGCTCGGCTTCGGATGCAAGGCCTTGCCCCTCGGACGCGGCGGGCGCATCGGCAGGCGCCGCGGCGTCGGATGCAGGGGCGTCGTCCGAAGAAACGGAAACGCCTTCCGCGGACACGACGCCTTCGTCGAGCTGCTTGGACGCCTCGTCGAGCGCGCTGCTGAACATGGCCTGCGTGGCCAAAACGATGACGAGCGAGAGCGCATTGAGCACGACGGCCGCGACGGCCATGCCTTTGCCCACCTTCTTGCCTTTCACGATGCCCGCCAGGCCGACGATGGCAAAAATCAGGCCGAGCAGCGCGAGAAGGAGCGCGAAGTTGTTGATGATCGGCAGAAACGAGGTCAGCAAGGCGATGATGCCGAGCACCAGGCCGGCGACCGCCATGCCGGAACGCGACGGAACGTAGGCGGACGGCTGGACGCCGGGATATCCGCCCTGCTGCGGCGCGTACTGGTGGTTTCCCTGGTAGGGATGGTATTGGGCGGCATGGGCCTGGGGCGCGTGCGTCGTGGGCTCATGAGGCGTCTGCCGCGGTCCTGCGTTGTTCATCCAAGGTTCCTTTCGTTGTCAAAACACGATATGCAGCGCCAATGCTACGGAAATGCCTTGCGAAAAACATTAGCTGCGAGCTAATGGCGCGAAACGGCGCGGCGCCCGAATCAGCCCCGGAAGCGGCTGCGAGAACGGTTGCGCCGCGATGGAGCGGCATGCGCACGATGCATGGAAATCGGCTTTCACCAGGGGTGTTTTTTCGCATGGACGATGCGGCGCCAACGGCCGCATCGGGCGGCGCAAGGCTCGCGAACACGGGCAGACGGCACATTCGCAGCGGATTCGGACATTTCGCCACGCCTGCCCGCCGCGGTTCCGGCATATTCGCCGCGACTTCCCCAGGCGCCTTCCGGCATCGCGCACGGCGGGCTTCGCCTCGGCGACAAATAACGCGCACGAATGGCAGACGAGAGGAAGGATTCTCCGTGGAGAAGAAACAGACGATGGCGAGACGGTGCGCGAGCTTGGGGCTTTTCGCCCTCTTCGCGCTGATCGTCGCGCTCGGCCTTTTCGGCGGACGGGCGGCCTATGCGGCCGACGGTGCAGACGAGGCGGGCGACGGCGACGCTGCGACAGGCACCACCCACATTTCCTGGAGCGTCGTCGACTCCTTCTCGGGCAATACGCTCGAAAATGCGAAGATCACGATCACGGCGGCTTCGAACGGCGCGGAAACCGTCCTTGAAACGGCCGATCTGCAAAGCAGCACGATCGCCCTTCTCAACGGCGACTCCTACACCGTGAAAACGGAACGCGCCAACTATACGACCCATACCGAGACGATCGCCGTCAGCAAGGACGGAACGCCGACATACGCCTCGAAGCCCGGAAAGACCGACACCGATTACAAGGCGGCGCTCGTCAGCGCGGAACGCCGCAAGGTCACGTACAAAGCGGTTTTCGAAAAAGGCCCCGCGCCCAAGCACATCGATTTCATGCTCTATTCCGTATACGACCCGCAGAAGATTCGCGAATACGCCGTTTTGAACGCCGAGAGCAACTGGGCCCATCTTTTCGACCTTCCCCAATATGTCAACGGAAGCTCGCAGTATTACAACGACGTGTATTTCGGCGATGACGACGCCAACATCAACGGCCCGTTCATCATGGACGGCAACGTGTACGCCCTCATGGACACGAACTACAGCAAGGATGTCGTCACGTACACGTTCCATTACATCAGAAAAGCCACCGACATCGACACCGGCGCCAAGCCGCAAAAAGAGATGCCCGGCGCCACGCTTCAGCTGCTCGACGAAACCGGCACCAAGGTCATCAAAGAGTGGGTCACCGACGAAAACCCGCTGACCTTCACATTGACCGAGGGCAACTACATCCTGCGCGAGACCAAAGCGCCCATGGGATACGACATCCACCCCGATATGCGCGTCTCTTTGAGCCATTACGGCGTTCTGACCGTCGACGGCGTCGTCATCATGGACGACAAGGTCGTCTTGCCGGAGGCACGCACCGCCTATCCCCTGGACGTCTTGAAGACGGACGGCAACGGGGCCGCCCTTGCGGGCGCGCATCTGCAGATCGTCGACAAAAGCACCGGCGAAGCGCTCGACGACTGGGTTTCGACCGATGCCGCCCATCAGGCAAAACTCGCATTCGGCGATTACATCCTGCGCGAAGTCGAAGCTCCTCGCGGCTTCGATAAGATCGCCGACGTCGATTTCTCCGTCGCACGCAACGGAGAGGTGAGCGTGCAGGGCGACGTCGCGCGGTTCTCGGGCGGCACGCTGAATGCGCAAGGCAAGCGCGAGGGCGGCGTTTTGACGGTGACGAACGTGAAATCGCCCAAGCCGGACAAGCCGAGCAAACCGGACAAGCCGAACACGCCGGAAACTCCCGACACGCCCGACACGCCGGAGCCGCCGGAGCCGAATAACCCGAACACCCCCGGAAACGACAATCCGAACACCCCCGGCATCGAGCATCCCGAAAAGCCCGGCCACGATAGCAAGACGCCGCATGGCCACGTTGCCAAGAAAACCCCTTCCGCGAAAGGCGGCACCCTCGCGACCACGGGCGATAGCAACGGCCTCGTCGTCATCGGGATCTTGGCCGTCGCCTGCATCGCAGCCGGCGCCGCAGGCATCGCCGCGCGCACGGCCTTCGGCAAGAAGCGCTTCTGACGCCTTACACCCTTTCTAGGCGAAACTCCTATCGCCGCTCATTCTTTCCTGCAGCAAGGGCGCTCCCGACGGGACGCCCTTGCTGCGTCGCACGCTCGAAAACCATGCCAGCCGCAGGACGGATGCGCAAAACCCTGACCGCCGGTCCGGTTTTTTGCGGCTGTACCGCCGATTCACGCCCATTGCGAGACGCCGCCCTGCCGCGACGTGGGATAACGCGTTCCGATTTCCGCATTCGCACGCCTTTGCAGCCCGATTTTGCGGCATAGCCGCAAAAAATCTCCCCGAAAGCCCGTAAAGCCGTCAGGCGGCGCGCCGTCGAACGCCGCCTGCAGCGCCGAAATGCGATACGCAGGCGGAAATAAAAAGGCCGACCCGGAAAAACTCCCGGGTCGGCCTGCGCGGCGTAGGCTCTCGCTCGGCCCGCACGAGCTTCGGGCGCGGCCTTGCGCGAAACGCACCTCCGCTCGACGACGCCCTCCGTGCGAAATCGCGGCGAAGCGGCGTTCTAGCCGAGCTTTTTCGCCAGAACCTGATTGATCATCTTCGGATTGCCCTGGCCGCGCATCTGCTTCATGCACTGGCCGACGAAAAATCCCACGAGCTTCGTCTCGCCATCGCGATAGCGGGCCACCTCGTCGGGGTTGGCGGCGATCACCGCGTCGACCACGGCCTCGATCGCGCCCGTATCGCTGACCTGCTTCATGCCGCGTTCTTCCACGATCGCGGAAGGGTCTTTGTCTTCGTCGATAACGGCTGCGAACACCTCTTTGGCCTGCTTGGACGAAATGGCGTCGCTCGCAGCGAGCTTCACCAGCTCGACCGCGCGCTCGGGCGAAAGCGCAGAGCTTTCCAGGTCGAACGCGTCGTCGGCGTTCATGCGCGCCGTGATGTCGTTGATGACCAGGTTCGCCAAGGGCTTGGCAAGCTTCGCGTCGTTCGCGACCTGCATGGCGGCCTCGAAAAACGCCGACGTGACGCGATGCTCCACCAGATGGCGGGCATCGTAGGCCGAAAGGCCGAAGGCGGCCTCGTAGCGCTTGGCCTTCTGATCGGGCAGCTCGGGAAGGCGCTTGCGCACGTTCTCGACGAATTCCTCGGTCAAATCGAACGGGGCCATGTCGGGCTCGGGGCACAAACGGTAGTCGTCGGCCGTCTCTTTCACGCGCATGACGATCGTGCGCTTGGCGGAAGGATCCCAATGGCGGGTTTCCTGATAGATGGTTCCGCCCTCTTCGAGCACCTGCGCCTGACGGCAGATTTCGTAGACCAGGCCGTCGTGCAGGTTCTTGAAGCTGTTCATGTTCTTCAGCTCGGTCTTGGTGCCGAACTTCGTCTCGCCGCGGCGGCGCAGGCTCACGTTGCCGTCGCAGCGCAGGCTGCCCTCTTCCATCGAGCAGTCGGAAATGCCGATGGCCAGATAGATCTGGCGCAGCTTCTGCATGAACAGGCGCGCCTCTTCGGGCGTGCGCAGCTCGGGCTCGGTGACCAGCTCGATCAGCGGGGTGCCGGCGCGGTTGTAGTCCACCAGGCTGTGCGTGGCGCCGGCGATGCGGCCTTCCCCGCCGCCGATATGGACCATCTTGCCGGCGTCTTCCTCCATATGGATGCGCGTGATGCCCACGCGCGCGATGTAGCCGTCTTCGGTGCGCACCACGTTGCCGCGCGCCTCGCCCGGCTTCAAGCCGTCCAGATCGACGCGCTCTTTGGCGCCGGGGCCGTCCACGTCGAGCTCGAGATGGCCGCGCATGCAGAATGCAATCGGCCCCTGCGTGGTCTGGAAGTTCTTCGACATGTCGGGATACATGTAGTTCTTGCGGTAGAACATGGAATGCTTCTCGATGTCGCAGTTCGTAGCCAGGCCGGCCAGCACGATCGACTCGATGGCGGCCTTGTTCGGCACGGGCAGAGCGCCCGGCAGGCCGAGGCACACCGGGCAGGTGTGCGTGTTGGGCTCGGCGCCGAACTCCAGCTTGCAGCCGCAGAACATCTTGGTATTGAGCGTGGTCAGCTCGGCATGGATTTCAAGGCCGATGACGGCTTCCCAATCTTGAAGGACCTCTTCGAGGGTTTTCATGCGCTATTCACCTGCCTTGAACGCCGGCGCCACCGGAGCCGCGCCGTAGACGGCTTCGAGCGCGGCGGCCGCGCGGAACATGTTGACATCTTTGAACTGGGGGCTTACCAGCTGCACGCCGATCGGCAGGCCGCTTTCGCTTCCCAGGCCGCACGGCACGCTCATGCCGCCGTTGCCGGCGATGTTGATCGACACCGTGTAGATATCGGACAGATGCATCTCGACCGGATCGCCGATCTCGCCGAACCTAAACGCCGCGCGCGGGCTCGTGGGAATGAGGATGACGTCGCATTTCTCGTACGCCTGCACGTAATCCTGCGTGATCAGGCGGCGCACCTGCTGCGCGGGATAGTAATACTTCTCGTACACGCCCGAGGAAAGCAGGTAGCTGCCCAGCATGATACGGCGCTTGGCCTCCATGCCGAAACCGCCGGCGCGGCTGCCTTCGTATTGGCTGTTGAGGTCTTTGTGGCCGTCTTCGCAATAGCCGTAGCGCACCGCGTCGAAGCGGGCCAGGTTGGAAAACGCCTCGCACGGCCCCAGCACGTAATAGGCGCTGATCGCGGCATCGGCGTGGGGAAGCTCGACTTCCACCAGCTCGGCGCCTGCGGCCTCAAGCTTGGAGGCGGTTTCGTAGACCTTCTCCTTCACCTCGGCGGTCAGGCCCGCGTCTTCCATGAAGCTGGGGACGATGCCCACCTTCATGCCTTCGACGCCTTGGGAAAGCGCGTCCACGAAATGGGGCGTGAAATGCTGGGAGGTGCAGTCGCGCGGGTCGAAGCCGCACAGGGCGTCCATGGCATAGGCGGCGTCTTCGACGCTGCGCGTGAACGGGCCCACCTGGTCGAGCGAGCTGCCGAAGGCCACCACGCCGTAGCGCGACACCATGCCGTAGGTGGGCTTCACGCCCACGACGCCGCAAAACGATGCAGGCTGGCGGATCGATCCGCCGGTGTCGGAACCCAGCGTGATGCATGCCATGCCCGCCGCAGCCGCGGCGGCCGAACCGCCCGACGAGCCGCCCGGCACGCGCGAGAGGTCCCACGGGTTTTTCGTCGGGCCGAACGCCGAGGTTTCCGTGGAAGAGCCGAAGGCGAATTCGTCCATGTTGAGCTTGCCGAGCGGCAGGCCGCCTGCCTCGATCAAGCGCGAGACGCACGTGGCCGTATAGGGCGACACGTAGTTTTCGAGCATCTTGGACGAGCACGTGGTGTGCGTGCCTTCCATGTTCATGTTGTCTTTGAACGCCACGGGCACGCCGGCCAAAGGACCCATCTCGTCGAAGGTGCCGTCTGCCACGGCCGCGTCCACCTTGTCGGCCGCGGCATAGGCCGCCTCTTCGGTGAGCTCGAGATACGCGTGCACCTGCTCGTCGGCCTGCGCGATGTGCGCGAAACTCGCCTGGGCGACCTCGCGTGCGGAGAATTCCTTCGCGGCGATGCCCTCGTGAATCGCGCGCACCCCCATATCGGTGGAATATGCCATTACTGATCACCTCCGCCGAGAATGGCCGGAATCAAAAAGCTGCCGTCTTGCCGGTGCGGCGCGTTCGCAAGCGCCTGCTCCTGCGTGAAGGATTCCTCCACCACGTCTTCGCGCATGACGTTGTGCAAGCCTCCGATGGGATGAAACGTCGGCTCCACGCCGTCGAGCTCGAAATGGGTGATCGGCTCGAGCGTGGCGATGATATTGTTCAGATCGACCGTCATCCGGGCGATTTCGTCATCGTTAAGCCCGATGTGCGCATATGCGGCGATATCGCGCACGTTTTTTTCGGTCAGGCGTTCTGCCATGCAGCATCCTCCAACCTCTCGTATGTTCGTCGGTTTCGCTTAACTTGCCTATTCTACTAGAAAACAACCGTTATCGCGCGTAACTCTGCTGCTTCGCTGACCTGCGGTTTCATATGCCTGAAAGTTTACGAGCCCCGCGAAACGCGCCCGATGTGCCGTTTCGCGTCGGGCCGCGTCGTTTCGGGGGTATAAAACGGCCTCAAAAGGCCGCCCGATGCGCGACGGCATGGCGGCGATGCCCGTCTAGCCCTCGCGCTCGACAAGGTCGATCAGCTCCTGCTTGCTGTGCACGCCGAGCTTCGCATAGAGCGTTTTGCTGTGACTTCTGATGGTATTGGTGGAAAGCACCAGATGCTCGGCCAGGTAGGCGACGTTTCTTCCGTGGGCGAAGGCCACCAGCACGTCGGTTTCGCGCGGACTCAGGCCGTAGGCGCGCGCCACGTTCAGGCAGCGCCGCTCGATCGGATCTTCCGGCTTTCGGACGGAAGGGTCCTCGTCGGATCGTTCACCCGATCGCGGCGCGGCATGCGCCTGGTCGCGTCGGGCTTCCGACGGCGCGCGCTTCCCGCCATCGCCCTCGCCCGCCGGGCCGCAGCCGTCCGCCGCGGCGCCTTTCGACGCAGCGCGGGCGGCAAGGCGCGCATCGGCGCCGACGCAGGCCGTCTCGGCCGCATGCGCTTCGCCGATCGCGCTCGGATTCTCGCCTGCGGCGCACGCATCCTCGGCATGCGGGCGCATCGCGGCAGACGCACGCGCACGCCGGTGGACGATCGCGTCGGCCATCGCGAGCACGTACAGCACCAAAAGCACCGCCACGAACGAAACGGACGCTTCGCTTTCGCCCCGCTCGAACAAAACCACGCCGAGATACGTGGCCGAGGCGAACAAGGCGTACACGGCGCCGACGAAAAAGCCGTACACCGCGACGCACGGCGCCCCTTCCTCCTCGGCGCCTTCGATGCATGCGGGCATCACGAGCGCGAACATGATGGAATACAGGGCGAATACGGCGGCTCCGACCGCCGCCGACGCGACGGGGCCCGCCACCGACATGACGAGCAGCAGCGTTGCCACCAAAGGAAAAAGAACCTGGAACAGCGACGGAATGCCGATGCTCAGCCCTTCCCGCCCCTTTTTCCGGGCGAACAAGAGCAGCGCGACCGCCGCGATCGCCGCCGCCAGCACGCCGAGCATGTTGACGGCTGCGGCCATGCCGGGCGCCGCCGTAAGCGACATCATGCGCGTGATGGCCACGGCGAATGCGATGGCGCAGGCGCACAGAAGCGGCACGCGCACCCCCTCGAGCAGGCTTCGCAAGGACGAAAACGCGCCTGCGCCATGCCGCAGGCGGCGGGCGCCGCACGAAGCGTCCGCGCAAGATGCGCGGACGTCGCGCAAGGCGTACGCCAGCGAAAACGCCGATAAAGCCACGGCCGCGAAAAACGCCGCTTCGAGGCCCTCGACCGCAAGCCCGAACGTCGCCAGCGAAAGCGCCGAGCTTATGACCACCGAGACAAGCGCCGACTCCGCGGCGCGGGGCGCCCCCATGCGCGAGAATACGAGGCACCACAGGCAAAACGACGCGGCCATGCCCGCTGCGAGCAGCATCGCGCCCGCGCAGACGCAAAGGCCGACGCCGCCCGTCCATGCCGCCAGCGGATATCCCGCCGCCATCGCCGCGGCCGCCGCGGCCGCGATCGAAACCGCGGCCCGAAACGATGCCGGCTTCGCCGACCGAAAGGCGGTAAAGCCCGCCGCCGCGCAGACGAGGGCGAGCGCCGCGCACAAAGGAACCGACCACGACCCGATCAGTTCGATCAGCTCGAGGGAGATATGCGACGTCAGGGGCAGCCCGCCCCACAGCGTCATCTGGCACACGTAGAGCAAAAGCGCGTATCCGACGCATGCCGCCGCGCGAAACGCCCGCGGCCCGCCGCAGCCGATTTCAAAGCCCCTGGACACAACCCGCCCCTTACATCCCTCGAATCGATTTCCCCGCGGCAAAGTATGCCACAACAGGCGCGTACGCGCCGTGCGCGGAACGGCCGCGGCTCACCCATCCCGTGTGAATCGGGCGCGCTGCCAGGCATGATGCGTCTTTCACCAAACCGGGGTGAAGCGCGCTGCGGGGAAAGACGCCTACCATGGGCCGACGCGCCGCATGCGTCTTCGATATGCGGCGCATGAACCGCGCCGCGCCTTCGATCGGGCGCGGCGCGGTTTGCACGCCGCTTCATCCGATCGATACAGGAGGGAACCATGTCACTGTCACGCCGTCAATTTCTCACGGGAATCGGCGCGGCCGGCCTTGCCACGGGAGCCGCGAGCCTTGCAGGCTGCGCACCGAAGCCCGCAGCCGTCGACACCGCGAAAGAGACCGCAGCCGCCGCGAGCGACGTCATTGCCGCAGCCGAGCTGAATCCCCAGGATTACGACTACCGCTCCGCCGATTCCGAGCTTTCCACGCTGTTCTCGCCGTGGAAGCTCGGCTCCATCGAGCTCAATCACCGCATGGTGAAATCGGCCGCCGGATCGGCCACCTATCTGGCGGGGCTTACCGACGAGCTGTTCCAGTACTACGTGAACTTCGCCAAAGGCGGCGTCGAGATGATCTGGGTCGAAGGAGAGGTCATCGAGGGCGGCGTCATCTCCGACGAGCTGAAGGCCTTCGGCAAGAAGCTTTCCGACGAAGTGAAGAAATACGGGTCGCATCTGGGATACCAGTGGGCGCACATGGGCGTCGACCCGTCTACGCTGTCGGTCGACGACATCCTGAAAATCGAAGACGAAGGCGTCGCCATCGCCCAGGGCCTTAAAGACATGGGCTTCGAGGCGATCGAGATCAACGCCGCCGGCTTCAACATGGGCGAGAAGTTCCTTTCGCGCGCCTACAACACCCGCACCGACGAATACGGCGCCGCAAGCTTCGAGAATCGCGCCCGCTTCGTCACCGAATCCATCGAGAAGATCAAAGAGGCATGCGGCGAAGACTTCGTGGTGCAGGTGCTCATGGACTGCATCGAGGACAACGACAACCTCACCAACAACGCCACGCTTATGAACCTCGACAACACGATCACCGCCCCGCATAACACGGTGACCACCGTGGAGGAAGGCATCGAGCTTGCGAAGCTTTTCGAGGCGGCGGGCTGCGATTCGCTCCACCTGCGCCTGGGACCTTTGGGCAACCATCCCTGCCAGTTCGGAAGCGATCTGTATTTCATCCTCAACGGCATCGAAGGCGCCACGGGCTACGGCACCCAGTACGATTTCAACCGCCACTGGCAAGGCCAGCTCATCGGCAACCATAGCGGCGCGGGCATGCTGCTCGACGTGGTGGCGCGCTACAAAGAGGCCGTTTCGATCCCCTGCGGCACCGTGACCTACATGGACCCGGCGCACGCGCCCGATTACTTCGAGCAGGCGCTCGCCGACGGCAAGGCAGACTTCTACATGATGACGAGGCCTTTGACCGTCGACACCGAATACGTGAACAAGCTGCGCGACGGCCGCCGCGACGAGATCGCCCCGTGCACGCGCTGCCTGCACTGCCACATCGGCAGCAACCAGATGAACGCGACCATGGGCTATTGCCGCGTGAACGCCCTCACCCAGCGCGTCATGCGCGAAGGCGGCCCCGCCACCTACGAGCTTCCCGCGGCCGAAACCGTGAAAAACGTCATGGTGGTGGGCGCCGGCCCCGCAGGCATGGAGGCCGCCCGCATCGCCGCCGCGCGCGGACACAAGGTGACGCTCTACGAGAAGGGCAGCTCCGTCGGCGGCAGGCTCGAATTCGCGAGCAACGTCAAAGGACCGCACGAGAACCTGGACGACTTCAGCGCCTATTTGCAGCGCCAGCTGGAAATCACCGGCGTCGAGCTTGTCACCGACAAAGAAGTCGATGCGTCTTTGGTGGAATCCGTCGCCCCCGACGCCCTCGTCATCGCGACGGGCGGCCTGCGCGACACGCTCGAGGTTCCGGGTGCCGCCGACGGCCTGGTGATCGACTTCGAGCAGTTCATGACCGCCGATCTGGGCGAGAACGTCGTGGTGTGGGGCAGCAACGCCCAGGCCTTCGACGCCGCCTTGTGGCTCACCGTGCATAAGAAGAATGTCACCATGGTCACGCCGAGCGCGAACGCCGACCTTGACAAGCAGCAGTCTCAGCACGCCATGCGCTTCATGACCACGGCGCTGTACGCCCTGGGCCTCAACGTGTACCCGAGCGCGTCGATCAAAGAAGCGCGCGAAGGCGAAATCGTGGTGGCCACCGAAACCGGCACCGAGGTGACCGTCGCGTGCGACGCGATCGTCAACGGCGCCGACATGCTGCCCGATTCTTCGCTCAAAGACGCCACCTCCGTGGCCGAGACGTACGTGATCGGCGATGCCGCCGAGCCGTTCAACATCGCCATGGCGATCCGCGGCGGCAACGACGTGGGCCGCGCGCTGTAACGCACGCGCACGAACGCGCCTTGCCGCATCTCCCCTCCCTTGAAACGCCGCCTGCAGCCCTCAAGCCGCAGGCGGCGTTTCGCATCCGGCACGCATCGCGCACAGATCCGCGCACCTCCTGCAACGCGCAGGCAAGGAAATGACTTTACAGCGTAAAGAATGCAGGAGAAAAAGCGCATCCGCCCCAGGTGCCTCACACGGCGCGACCCCGCGCGATGCGGGCTATGCGGATACGTCGGACGCTGCGCACGAAGCCTTGTCGGAAAGCGGCCCCATATCGAGCCGCAGCGTCTGCTCGACCACCTTCATCAGCGTGTCGTCGCTTACGGCGGGATCGATCTTCAGCAGGCCCACCAATCCGAACAGCATCACGCAGAACATCTCGAACAGAAGGTCTATCTCCACATCGTGGTAGCGCTCGTATTCGTCCGCCACGTTCTTGCAGAGAAACTCCGCCGTCTCGCGCACGGCGCGCACGTCGAACGCATCGCGCATGCCGAGCTCTTCGAGGACGGCGATCATGGGACGCGGGCCGCTCGCATCGTAGAGTGTGCGCCGCAGCGTAGCCATGCAATCGCGCAGCGCCGCGGGCATGTCGCCGAGCGTGCGCGTCTCGTTCCATACCGCCACGCTTTCCACGATATCGGCCACGTAGTCGTCGAGCACCGCCGCGACCACGCCGTTTTTCCCCGCGAAATAGTAGTAGAACAGCTCGCGCGTGATGCCGGCCTCCGCCGCGATGTCTTTGACGGTGGTCGCGGCGACCCCCTTCGCCTCGAACAGCCCGCGCACGGCCTGCATGATATCCCCCGCACGCCCTTCGAGGCGCCGGCCTTTCTTGTATGCCTCCGCCGCCGCATGCGACAAAGGCGCCGATTCGAATCGCACGCGCTTTCCCTCCCCCTGAAAAACGCAGGCGGCCTTGGCGGGCCGCCGCGCGCATACGCGAAGACGCCCGCCGAAGCGGACGTCTCGCATTATATCGCGCACGCGCATGCGGCCTCGGCATGCGCGGCCGGACGGCCCGAACGTCCGCGCCGGCGCCACGGCGCGGACAATGCGGCAAAGCCGATACGGCAACGGAAAGCGGCGGGCCGAAACGGCGGCGGAAAAAGGGCCGCCCACCGTCTTGCGCCCTAGATGTTCTCGTCGAGCACGCTTCTATATGCCTTGGTATCGGCGTACAGCTCGTCTTTGACGGGATTGAGCTTGTTTTTGCGGATCTTGTTGAACTGATAGGCCGCCAAGGCGACATTGCTCGCCAAGGCGATGAAGCTCACGACGAAAAACGCCGTGGGATTGTGCGTCGTGGGAATGGGCGCCAGCACGTCGGCGAACTGGGGCACGGTCATCACGAACATGATCCACAGCGCCAGCGTCTGCGCGCGATGCTGCAGCCATGCGCCGCGCTTGATGAAAAACGTCGGGATGGTGCACGAGAGCAGCAGCGCCAATCCGCAATAGGCCGAATGGTCGGAGATGCAGTTGTAGGTGTAGGCGAAGTTCCAGAAGTCGTAGGCCAAGATCCACGCCCAGATCATGTCGGGCCAGATCATGTCGCGCGTCTTGTCCTTCGAGATGACGATGCCGAGCCAGCCGCAGATGGTCACGATGTTCAGGATGCCGGCGATGCCGTTCATGATGTTCCACGGGCCCGACATGGTCCAGAGGTTTTCCACCGTGCCGCCCTGCCACAGCCCGAAGCTGAACACCTGGAAATCGCGGATGACCGCCTCGGCGATGTTGATGGCAAGAATCAGCGGCGGAAAGCACAAGGCCCATTTCTTCTCGTAGAGATGATGCGTCTTGCCGTCGGCGCCTTTCCAATGCACGAAACGCAGCGCCATGAATCCGAGGCATCCCGCCAAAGCCGAATACGTCTTCACCCAGTTGAACCAGGTGCCCGTGCCGTATTCGTTGCCGGGCGCGGCGGTGGTGGGCCAGACGAAGATCGTCAGCACGATCGGCACGACCGCGAACAGCGCGATGCCGCCCCATTTGCTCGTGCGCCCGAATTCGTTGAACGCCATGAGCGCGAACAGCACGAACAGCCAGATGGCCCAATACGACATATCGGCCGCTTGGTAGAGAATACCCATGCGAACCACTTCCCCTCTCTTGCGCGCGGCACGACAGGCCGCGCATGTCCTTTCGCCCGGCGCGGCCCGCGCATGCTTCCCCTCGCGCGAAGACGGCCGCACCGAACACTTCGATGCGGCCAGTATATGACGCTTCCCACCTGGGGTCTTTACAGGAAGCGCTTGACTGTGCAAGAGAAAGCGACGGCCTATCGCTCGAAGAGGAATGCCGCGATTTCGGCCAAAAACGTCTCGCCGTAGCGTTCGAGCTTCCTCTCGCCCACGCCGTTGACTTCCAAAAACTCCTCCGGCGTGCGCGGCAGGCGGACGCACATATCGCGCAGCGCCTTGTCCGAAAACACCACATAGGGAGGAAGCCCCTGCTCGTCGGCAAGCCGTTTGCGCAGCGTGCGCAAACGCTCGAACAGATCGGCATCGCCCAAACCCGAAGCCCCGAACGACGCGGCGTCGCCCGATGCCGACGAGGCGAAGGGCCGCGCGGCAGGACGGGCGCGGCGGATCTTCTTCATAAAGAACGAGAACCCCTCTTCTTCGGCCGCATATGCGCGCGGGCCCAGGCCGACCGTCGGATACGTTCCGTCCGATATGGAAAGCACGCCCTGCGCGGCGAGCAGTTCGATCACCTCTTTGACCTGGGCGGCCGAATCGTCCACCGTGCCGTAGCAGGAAAGGCCGTCGAAGCCTCCCTCCAGCACGCGCTGCGCCTTCGAGCCGCGCAGGATGTCGGCGATCATCGATTTGCCGAAAGCGCCCTGCACTTCGCGCACGCAGCGCACGCACGCCTTGGCCGTGTCGGTGACGTCCGTCGTATCGAAATCGCCCAGGCAGTTCGAGCAGTTCCCGCAACCTTTGCCAACGAAGGCATCGCCTCCGAACAACGCGTGCACCCCTTCGACGCGCGAACTTTCGAAACATCCCTCGCCGATGGCGGCGTCGGACGCCTCGCGCGCAGTTCCGCACGAGCCGAACGGCACCGAACGTGCCGTTCGTGCGAGCTCAGGACTGTTCGAGCACGAGGCGCCCGACGCCGCCGCAGACAACGCACTTGCGCAATCCGCATCTTCGCCGAAATAGCGCAGGATATAGGCGCGCAGGCAGTCGGTCGTGCGGCAATAGCCCACCATGCCGTCGAGCATGCGGCGCTGGGCCGACTTCACGCGCCGGGCCTCTTCTTCGGAAAGGCCCTCGGCGGCCCCGCCCTCCTCGATGAAATAGCGGCAGGTGGCGATATCGCCGTCGCTCCACAGAAGCAGGCATTCGGACGGCTCGCCGTCGCGGCCGGCACGGCCCGCCTCCTGATAGTACGCCTCGATGCTTTTCGGCATGTTGTAATGGATCACATAGCGTACGTTGGACTTGTCGATGCCCATGCCGAACGCATTGGTCGCCACCATGACCGGCGCATCGTCGTCGATGAAGCGGCGCTGGCTTTCCAGGCGCGCGTCGGCGGCCATGCCCGCATGGTATCGCACAGCCGCCACGCCCTCGCCCACGAGCCATGCGGCAAGCGCATCGACGTCTTTGCGCGTGCTGCAGTAGACGATCCCGCTCTCCCGCCTATGGGAGGCGACGAACTCGGCGATGCGGCGGCGCTTCATCTTCGGCTCGAGGCGTTCGACGCCGAATTTCAGATTGGGGCGGTCGAACCCGGTGACGATTTCGGCGGGGTCGCGCAGCCCGAGCAGGCTGGCGATATCGCCGCGCACGCGCTCGGTGGCCGTGGCCGTCAGGGCCACCACGGGCGGACGCCGGTCGAGCGATTCGATGAAATCGCGGATTTCGAGATACGACGGGCGGAAATCCTGCCCCCATTGGGAGACGCAATGCGCCTCGTCCACCGCGATCAAGGGCACCTGCACCTGTTCGACGAACGCGCGAAACGCCGGGTCGGACAAACGCTCGGGCGCCACGTACATGATCTTGTACGTGCCCTCGACGGCGCGCTTCATCACGGTGCGCTGCTGGGCGGGCGACAAGGTGGAATTGAGATACGCCCCGCGTACGCCGGCGTCGATCAGAGCCCGCACCTGATCGCCCATAAGCGACACGAGCGGGGAAATCACGAGCGCGAGGCCTGGCAGCACGATGCCCGGAACCTGATAGCACATGGATTTTCCCGCGCCCGTCGGCATGACGCCGAGCGCATCGCGGCCCGCAAGCAGCGCCTTTACGATGAAGCGCTGGCCCGCGCGAAAATCGGAATAGCCGAAATAGCGCAGAAGCGCGGCACGGGCGTCGTCGATCGTCGGGGCCGCGCCGTATGCCGCCCCGTCGCGCGCGCCGAGGCCTTCGGGCTGCGAGCATGTCCGCACGTTGCTGGAATCGCTCATAGACGGGCTACTCCTCGAACAGCTTCGCGGCGCGCTCGAGCTGGTCGACGATGTCGATCTTCTGCGGGCACACCTCTTCGCATGCGCCGCAGCGGATGCACTTGCTCGCCTCGCCGCCCGTGGCGTTCCAGACGTAGTTCTCCTTCGCACGATGCATGTCGTCGAACACCGACATGATATTGAGCGAATCCATGATCGTGGGAATATGCACGCCCTGCGGGCAGCCCTTCATGCAATAGCGGCAATCGGTGCACGGCACGGTGTCGACGGCGTCGAGCACGGCGCGCACGCTATCGAGCACCGCTCGCTCGTCGTCGGAAAGCGGGCGCGCCTCGGAAAACGTCTTCACGTTGTCGCGCACCTGCTCGATCGTCGACATGCCGGAAAGCACCGCCATCACGCCCGGAAGCGAGGCGGCGAAGCGCAGCGCCCACGACGCGAACGACGCGTTCGGGTCGGCCTGGCGCAAGATATCGGCCGCCGCAGGAGGCAGGTTCACAAGCGAGCCGCCCTTGACGGGCTCCATGACCACGACGGGCAGGCCGTGGGCGCGCGCTATCTCGTAGCACTTGCGCGACTCGATGATCGAGCTTTCCCAGTCGGCGTAGTTGATCTGCAGCTGCACGAAATCGAGCGGGATGTCGGCGTGCTTTTCCAGCACCTCCTCAAGCGCCGCGGCTTTGTCATGGATGGAAAAGCCCAGATGGCGGATAAGCCCCTGTTCGCGCTTCTCGGCGACGTATTCCCACAGGCCGTATTCTTCGAACGGCTCGGTCAGAGGACCGCCCAGATTGTGCAGCAGATAGTAGTCGAAATAATCGATGCCCAGCTTGGAAAGCGATTTGTCGAACATATGGCGCGCATGGCCGGCATCGTGTGCAAGCCAGGCGGGAAGCTTGGTGGCGACGGTGTAGGCCTCGCGCGGATAGCGGTCGACCAGCGCCGCCTTCAGCTCGCACTCCGATTTGCCGCCGTGATAGCCGTAGGCGGTATCGAAATAGGTGAACCCGGCCGCCATGAACTCGTCGACCATCGCGCAGATCGCCTCGTGGTCGAAAACCGTTTCCCCGTTGCGCTCGATTTCGGGCAGGCGCATGAAGCCGAACCCCAGCGGCGCGAAATCGTAATCGGTCCGAATAGCCGACATGACTCCCCCTTGCATCCGTATGCACGCAGAAAGCGTTTCGAAAGCGAGCGGCATCGCTGCCGCAACGGCGCCATCGTTGGATGGACGCGCGCCTATCTTACCGCGCAAAACGGCGAACGGACGGCCGTCGCCGAAAAGAAGCGCTGCGAAAAGCGCCCGCTTCACGGAAAAAGGACCCGGGATGGATCTTCATCCCAGGTCCGGCACGAAAGGCCCGGCTCGGCGTCGGCCTTCGGTCTTTTGCCTCAACGGCGGTCGTCGCGTCTTGCGCGCGGGGCCTATGCGCGGCGCCTGCGCAGCGCGCGCAGCCCGACCGAGGCGCCGGCAAGAAGCGCCGCGACGGCGACGCTTCCCGCAACGAGGGCCGCAGGCAAGCCGGCATCGGCGTGGGCCACGCCCGTCGCAGGCACGTCGGGGACGCGGTTGACGACATGCGCCGTATTGGTGCCGGGACCGCCCTGCGCGATTCTGGCGGCAGACACCCCCAAACCGCCTTCGCCGTAGGAAAACGCAAGGCCCGCTCCCGCGTCGCCCTCGGCGACCGAAGCCTGCACCGCGTCGCCTTGCGCATCGACCGTCGACACCTCGGCGGAGGCGCGATACAAAGGACTCGGCTGCTCAAGGAGCGCATACGTCGTTCCCACGGGAAGCCCGTCGAAGACAAGCGTCTCGCCCGCCTTCAGGGAAAACGACGTCGGCCGGCCCGAGACGAACGTGTATCGCGCGCCGCTTGCGCCCGTCGCGCCGCCCGTCACGTATGCGCCGAATTCGCTGTCGGCGTTTGCGAAAGACGGCATCTGCAGCGTCAGCTCGAAGGAAAACGCCTTCGCCGCATCGGCGTAATCGCCCTCGACCGACGTGGACACTTCGAGCCCGCCCGTGCGCAGGGCGTTCGTGAAGGTCACCGTCACATTCCCGTCGCCCGGGAGCAGGCTTGCAAAATCGCCCTGCCAGCGCACGGAACCGTCCCGCCCGGCATCGACGTCGCCGATCGGGCGGCCGGCATCCGTCCGTCCCGCCGCCTCGCACGAAAACGGCTGCGTGCGATCGGCCGATGCGGAAGAGGCGCCGCCCCGCTCTTCCACGGATAAGACATCAGTGCCCGCGCTTCCCGAGCCGAGCGAGGTCACGTTCGCGAACAGCACGTACTGCCCGTCGGAAAGCTCGAAGTTCTCGGGCGTGCCATGCGCCGCAACCGTCCTGCCCGTCGGCGATCCGTCCCGGTCGTACACCTCGCCCGAAAAGCTCGCGCCCGCCGTCTGCACGGTAAACGGGAACACGCCCGTGACAAGCCCCTCGGGGGCGTCCACCTGCTTTTGCACCTTTACGTCGTAGGAGCGCGCCCAAACGATGGCCTCGGGAGCGTCGGGCAGCGTCTTTTTGGCCTGGCCCGCGTTCGCGAATCCGGGGCTTTTCCAGCCGTCCCACGACGCCAGACCGCGCAGGCGCTCGTCGCGATCGTTGACCAGGCAGTTCAGATTCGCGATCGCCTTCGCGTCGCCCGAATAATCCGCCGCTCCCAGATATTTGTCGGCCGCGGGAAGGCCTTCGCTTGTAACCGCGGACACGCCGAACGCCTCGCCTTCGGCATAGCGCGCCGTCTTGCCTCCGCCCTGCGCGGTGATGCCCACGTAGGAACCCGGCTCGAGGTCGTCGTCGATAACCAGGTAATGCATGAAACTCACGCCGCCTTTGGCAAGCGTCAGGTTCGTCTGCGTGCGGCCGTCGTCGATGCGGTTGTCCCGGATGACCACCTTGCCCGAAAGGGCGAGCCGCGTCCAGGTGACATCGGAGGAGAGGCTTTGGATGTTCATGCCGACGCCGCCCGCGCCGTTGGGGTTCGCGGTGTTTTTGGCGTTGGAGGTGTTGCCCGTGATCGTGGCCCCGTGGATGGCGAGCTGTCCGCCCTCCACCCAAATGCCGCCCGCGCACGGCGTGACCCCGGGCGTTCCCGTCGCGGCGCGATTGTCCCTGATCGTGGCGTTTTCGAGCGTCACCTTGGCGCGCTGCGACATGAAGATGCCGCCCGCGCAGCGATTGACCGTGCCGTCGTAGGTGCTGCACCGCTCGATGGTGCCCCGTATGGTGGCCGTCGCCCAGTTCGACACCACCAATCCGCCCGTCACGCCGCTGCACTCGGAAATCGTCGCACCGGGCTCCATGAGCAGGTCCGTGGGCATGTCGGAAAACTCGGTGTCGCCGTATACCGTGACGCCGCCGCAGTCTTCTTTGACGCCGCCGCCTCCGAACATGCTGCATTTCGTCACCAACGAGCTGCCTTTGAGCTGAACCGCCGAACGACTGGCGTTGATGCCTACCGCGCGCACGCCCGCCGTCGATCCGAAATCGGCGGAGAAATTGCGGATGGTCGCATCGTTCAGCGTCAAATACCCCTCGTAGACATCGACGCCCCGCTGGCCTTGCGCCTCGCCGTCTTTGCCCTCGTCGAGCCCGCCGAGCACGATGCCGTTGGCCTGGGACCCGTCGCGGCCGTTGCGCGTTCCGTCGAAGACAAGCTCCGCCTTGCCCGAAACGCTGAACAGCGCCAAGCCTCCGACGCGGCGTTTGTCCATCGTGAACACGCACGAATCGACGCCGGGAGCCGTCGTGATGGTGATGCCCTTGTAGCTTGCCACCTTCACCTGGTCTTGCAACGTATACGACGACACGTTCATCTCGATCACGCCCCTGCCGGCAAGGGCCACGCTGTCGATGGCCTCTTGCAGGCTCGGAAACCCGCCCACGCCCACCAGGGTGCAGACATCCTCCGCCGCACGCGGTTCTTCGGACGAGGCGGCATCGGAAGGCTCGGGCACGTCGGAGCCATTCGCCTGCGCGCCGTCCGCGGCGTTTGCTTCCCGGTCGGACGCATCCGAAGCGCTCGGCGCATCTTCGGGCGCGTCGGGCGCGACGCCCGCATCGGTCGAGGCGGCATCGTCGCCGAGCGCGGGAGCCGCATCTTCTGCAGGCTCGGATGCCGCATCGTCGGCGGACGCAGCGCCTGCGGCGAACGGCCCATCATGCGCGAAGCCCGCTTCGGAGGGTTGCGCTAAGGCGCCCGTCGCAGGCTCGGCCGCGGCGCTCGCCCGAAACGTCGGCGGGACGCACGTCAGAATCAACGCCGCCGCAACGAAGGCGGCAAGCGCCCGAAAGCCGCGTTGCGCAAGCTTGCTGGTCTTCTCGTTCATCGCATATCCTCCTGCATGCCGTCGTCGAAACGGCCTTTCTCCCGCCTATCCTCGCGCTCGCGCAGCCGGCGCGCCAAAACGACGATTGCGATGCCCGCCACGGCGAGCACGCCCGCCGCCGCGATCGCGACCATCGAGATATCTCCCGTCTTCGGCAGGCGCGACAGCAACCCCTGCCAAAACGCCCCGGAAGGCCGGCTCGTCGCAGACGGCGCCGTTTCGGGCGCCTCGAACGACACCGTCCATCCCGGATCGGCCGTTTTCGCCGCATCGCCTTGCGCCGAGCAGACCGCCGCATATATCGTGCCGTCGTCGGCCGCATAGGCGCTTACCTCGTAGACCCGCCCGTCGAGCGTATAGCCCGGAGGAACCGAGGCGGGATGCTCCTGCCACATGCGGTATCGGTACACACCGGGCTTCGCCGCCGGCCCGATGGAAAACGACATGCGGACATCGCCCGTCATCCGCCACGCGTAGCGGCCGCCCTCGCTTCCTTCGGGCATCGGCGACGCCGCATCGACGGCCTCGAAGACATAGCTCCAGGTATCGATCGCACCGCTTTGCGCGGCGGGCGCGTCTATCCTTTGGAACACCGTCACCTCGAACGCCTTGGAGCCGCCGAGGCGCGATGCCTCGTCGGCTGCGAAGGCGGGCGTCGCGAAGGCGGCGCCTGATTCGTCGGCATAGGCCCTGCCCGCAACCGCCATGGAGAAAAAGGCCGCAACCAGCACGGCGCACAGGATGGCCGACACCCCGCATGCCGCCGCCCGCTTGCGCGCCATCGTATGTGTCGTGTTCGTCATCGCCTCTTCCTTATCTCTTCCTACCGTGCGCGGCGACGCCCGCCCCGCCGCGAAGGGCCGACGCTTTATCGCGGCGCGCTCGCCTGCGACGGCCCATGCGGGAAAGCAGCAGGCCGAACGCAAGCGCGAAAAGCGCCGCCAACGCCGCCCAGCCGATCCAGGGAAAGCTGAACCAGCCTTCGGGCATATCCACCCCGATGCCCGCGTTCGCCTCTTCGACGAACGGGTTCTCATGAATCTCCTCTTCGATCTTCGCCACCAGGATCGAACGCGCATTGGCGGCCTCCGAAGAGCAGGTGGAAAGCAGCACGATGCGCTCGCCCGACGCGGGTTCGACCTCCACCTCGCGCACATTGGAGGCAAGGCCTTTCAGATGCTCGACGTATGACGCCTGCTGCGCCGGGCCGTCGACCTTCGCGCGATAGACGGCGCCGTCGTAGGCGTCCGCTTCGAGAAACGCTATGAAATGCAGGCCGACCAGGGTGTTTTCGCGTTGTCCGCGGCCGATGAAAAGCGTCCCGTACTCATGGGCCGCGAAATAATCGGCGTCGGCGAAAGAGCCTATCTCGCCGAACATCACGTTGCTGTCCAGATGGTGCCCGTAGACGATCGTTGAAAAATCGCTGAAATCGTCCGCGTTGCGCGAATCGAGGAACAGCGCGCCTGTCAGGGAATAGTCGCCCTTGGCGTCATGGGTGAGGTATTTCACGTCGTCGGCCTGCACGAGCGGGTAATCTATATTGGTGCCGTACACATCGAGCCATCCGACCACGTCCGAATTGATCGAAACGAGCTCGTCGTAGGTGCCGTGGTCCTCTTCGGCAGGCACGTACGCCTCCCATTTCGACGAGGAGGCGGCCGTATAGACCGCGCCCGCGTCCCACAGGGCATACAGGCCGACGACCATCATCGCGAACAAGACGGCGAAAATGACCGCGTTGACGACGTGCGACAGGAAACGCACCGTATGCGATGCCGCACGCAGGCAGACGCCTCCCAGGCCGAAGCGGCCGCGGAAATCGTCCGATCGTCCGAAAACGCCTGCCTTCGCCATATTCGCCGCCCTATCCTTGCGCGATGCGCGTTACGCGCGATACGCCTTGCGACGCTTGCTCGCCACATATCCCGCAGCGGCGATGAGCGGAACCGCGATCATCAGCACGAAGGGAAGCACGTTCATGGCGATGCCCGTCGGCGTGACGGTCTTGTAGGCGTTCGTCAGCGCGGACGTGTTGCCGTCTTTGGCGAGCGCAGCCGCGTTCAACGTGAAATCGTCGCCTTCGGAACCCTGCTGCGCGACCGGATTCGCCGCGCCGAGCGTGGTGGAGGCGGAAGGCGTGTAGCCGTCGACGCCGGTTTCGGTGTAGGTGAACTCGGTGCCCACGGGCAGGGCGGCGAAAGACAGCGTCTGGCCGTCATGCAGGGTGAACTCGGTCGGGGCGCCGGAGACGAAGGTGTATTCCTGATCGCCGACGGAGGCTTTGTAGCCGTCGACGGGCGCCGTGGCGGTTGCGGGAACGGTGATGGTCATCGAGAAGTGGAAATCCTTCGCCTTGTCGGCGTAATCGCCCGTGACCGTCTTGCTGACGGCAAGGGTGGTGTCGGTCGCCGCGATGGAGTTCACGAACGCGAAGCCGGAACCGCCGTCGATATCGCTGCCGGGATTATCGGGAGTGTCGGGGTTGCCGGGCTGAGCGGGGTTCAGGTCGGGATCGACCTTGGTATCGACGGTGCCGCCCTGGTCGTCTTTGTCCTTGTCGACGATGACCTTGTCGATTTCGGTGCCGCCTTGCGCGGAGTTCTTCACGTAGACGGACAGGGTGTATTCGGCCTGAGACATCGTGACGCCTGCAACCGTGCCGGTTTCTTTCACCAGGTATTTGTAAACGCCCGCATGGCCGAACCGGAGGCCGGCGATATCGAATTTCAGGTCCTGGCGCAGCGTGGTGGTGGCGCCTTCGGTTTTCTTGCTGGTGTACTTGCCCTGGCCAAGACCGATTTCGACGGTTTTGGCCGCGATGGCGGGCATGGTGTCGAGGTCTGCTTTATCCGTCAAATCGTTCACCGACACCTTCGCGAAGTCGAACGTGAACGCCTGAGCCTGAGGCAGCTCGCTGGTGGCGCCCACCAATTTCTTGGTGATCGCGATTTCGGTTCCGTCAGCCGCCGGCGGATCGGCCGCCAGCGCTTTGCCGGGCGCCAAAGCCGTCATGGAGACGGCCAGGGCGGCCGTGGCGGCGAAGGCGAACAGCCCTCGCGCGGCCTTCATCGTCATATGCATGGTTCTTCCTTTCTCCCTTTGCTTGCAAGTCGTGCAACGGTGCTATCCCACGCATGGGGCCGGCCCATGCGAAGTCGCCGAAAGCGGGCGGCTACATGCCCCTGGTCCTCAAAAGCGCGACCAGCGTTCCTTCCGTCTTGTCGATGTCGACGCATCCGAACGTGCGGCTGTCCAACGCCTCCTCGCGGTTGTCGCCGAGCACGAACACCTGCCCGCGCCCCACCGTGAGAGGAAACGTCACGCCCCCGGAAACCTGGGTGGTCGTGCCGTAGATATCGGATTCCTGCTGAAGCGAGCCGTTGACGACAAGGCCGTCGGCCGTGATGTCCACCTCGTCGCCCTCCAGAGCGATAACGCGCCCTATCAGGCGTTTTCCGCCGTAGGAGAACACGATCGCGTCACGGGCGGCGTAGTCTTTGTCAAGGCGGTAGTCGATCGCCATATCGCCGTCGACGATACGCGGGGCCATGGAAACGTCGGCGTAGCGAAAAGCGCCGAAGACGAAGGAGAAAAGCAGCACGAACAAGGCGGCGAAAGCGCTCACCTTGAACAGGAGCGCGGCGATATCGGCAGCAAGGGTGCGCCCTTCGGACGCGCGGCCCGAGCGAGATGGGCTTTCGGCGGATGCGGACGAGGAAGGAATGGCTGTAGAAGAAGATATGCCGTATCCGCCGAAAGCCCTGTCGGGGCGTATGCCGCGAGGCGTCGTATGTCCGTTTGCGTTTCTCATGGGCGAAATGCTATCGATTTCGCATCAGTTCGCATTTCGCGCCGGCGAAGCATGTCCGAATATGACGAAACGCCCGGCGAAAATAAATGCACCCGTACGCGATGAGGCCGTTTATACATTGACGCAGCCCCCCCCCCGCACATAAACGCCGCTTTTGGCGACACGGTGCGAGAAAGGCCGCACGGCGAAAAAAATGCGCCCGATGCATTCGGGCGCATGACGCATCGGACGCAATGCCGGGAAAAGCAAGGCGGGCGAAGACCGCCCGAAGAAGAGCCTCGAAACGGCGTTATCGCATCACCTTGCCCATCAGCTCGTCGTAGGTGCTCACGAAATCGTAGCGAACGTCGCCTTCGCCGAGCTGGTCGAAAAGCTTGCGGGCGCATTCGATCTTCGCCCGCTCCGCCCCTTTCAGGTTCAGCGTGCTAAGCGAGCCTTTCGTTTCCGCGACGAAATAGATCCGCTTCACCACGCCTTCGTTGAAGGCGATCGCCCAGTCGGGCGCGTAATCGCCCACGGGCGTGGGTATTTTGAACGAACGCGGCAGATGGGCGAACACGCACACGTCGTCGGAATCCTCGAGGTCTTGGGCGAATGCGCGCTCCGTGTCGCTGTCGAGCACCGTCCAGTTCTGCACGCCCTTCTTCGGCGTTTCCAATGCGCGGCTCAAGCTCTCGGGCATGTCTTCGGTGAAAATCTCCACCGCATCGTAGGTGCCCTCTGTGCGGTTGTAGCGAATATGCTCGACCACCATGCGCGCTTTCTCTTCCGCAATGAGCGCAGCCGCTTTGGCGATGAACTCTTCGGGGTTCACGCGAAACAGAGCGAAACGATCGGGCGCCATGTCCGCCAGAATGGCCGCCGCGCTCGCGCGGGTGATGCTCGCCTTGCCGGCAACCGCTCCCACCACATCGAAGGTCGCATTCGTCGCGGCGTCGCCGCCGACCTCGAGCGTTTTGCTGCTGCTCGCCTTGAATCCGTCGCGAGACTCGACCCCCTCGCACGTCGCTTCGTCGCGCTGGGCGCCCTGTTTCAAACGGTAGCGCGGCGTGGATACGGTCAGATTCGCATCGATGCTCGCGACGGCGTTGCGGCGCAGCTCGTCGGAATCGAACTCGACGGTGTAGGCGTGCTTGCGGTTGATACGCGCCCACAGCTCCTGGAACTCCTTTTTACGGAAGTTGTCGTTGAGCCCGTTGCGCGACACCTTCGTTTCGAGCGCGTTGCCGATCATGCCTTCAAGCACGGCGGCATCTTCGACGCTGCGCGCGATCCTTTCAAGCTGGTCGATAAAGCCCGCCAAATGCTCGGGGATATCGGCCTCGGCCACGCCCGAAAAGCCCTGCGCACGAAACGCATCCGTCAGATTGCCGTCGTAATCGACCAAACGATTCATCTTCATCACGTCGACGATGCGCCTCGCATCGGCCTCGGTGAGCTTGTATTCCGACGAAGCGCCGACAACCGTGAAGCCCGCGAACAGCCTCTCCTCGACGCGCTTCGGACGTTCACGCAGCTCGCCTTCCGTTTCCGCCTGCAGCGACCTCACGAAGTCGTCGTAGCCTTCGGATGCAATGACGGTCAGCAGGTTCACCGCATGCACGCCGTCGCGGCCAAGCAGCGCGGCGTCCTGGCGAATGCCGTCTTGGTTCACGCACAGGCGCAAGCCGCGGCCCACCTCTTGGCGCTTGCCGATGTCGGAATCGCCCGATCCTTTGAGCGTGCAGATCTGAAACACATTGGGGTTGTCCCAGCCTTCGCGCAATGCGGAGTGCGAGAAAATGAAGCGGCACGGCTCCTCGAAAGACAGCAGGCGTTCTTTATTGCGCAAAATAAGGTCGTAGGCCGCCACGGCATCCTCGCCCTCGGCGAATTCGCTGCCGCGCTTGAGCTTGCTGTTGACGGCGCGGCCCTTCTTGTCGACGGAGAAGTATCCTTTATGCACGTCATGCGCATCGAAGCCCTGCAAATAGCGCGCGTACGCCTGCCCGCACGCATCGCCGGAGGCAAGGTCGGCAGCACGCGCCCCCACCGCACGCTCGTATTCTTCTTCGAATATGCGGCCGTACTCGCCCACGCCCTCGCTGCCGTCTTCGTCGTACACGCGGTATTTCGCCACTTCGTCGATGAAGAACAGCGAGAGGCACTTGATGCCCCGGCGGAACAGCACCTCTTCCTTTTGCAAGTGCGAGGCGATCGTCTCGCGTATCTGAATGCGGCGCAAATCCTCTTCGGACGAATCGTTGGCAACCTGGCCGCGATACAGCCGTTCATGGTTGTCGAATTCGACATAGCCGGCCTGACCATTCTGGTCGGGCACGATACGAAGAATACGATAGCCATGCGCATAGGCCGCAAGCTCGCGCGACGCATGGTAGATGTCGTCGCCTTCGGAGAAATTGCCCGTATGCTTGGCCACCTTGCCGCTTGCAAGCTGCCGTTTATGCTCGATCGCCGCGCACGGAGGTTTGCTGGGGCTCACCTTGATATCTTGCAGGTATACGTAGCCGTCGGTGCCGCGCATGCCAACCATCTCGATGCCCTTCACTTCGATACGCTTCACCAGGCGCTCGTTGTAGGCATCGAGCGGATCGAGGGCGAACACCGCATTGTGGCGTTCTTTGTGCGTGGCGGAATAATTGAGCGAGAACAGCGGCTTGAACTGCGTCATGGCCTTGCGCGTGGCGCCGGTTTTCTTGCCCATTTTCTGCGGCTCGTCGATGATGAGAATGGGGTTTGTCGCCGAAATCACGTCGATAGGACGGCGACTGCCGAAATCGTCGCGCTCGGAGAACATGATGCGCGCCGTTTTGTCGCCGCCGCGTCCGTCTTTGCTCTTGGATTCGTCGAACGCATTGAACGCATGCATGTTGATCACCATGACGGAAATGTCCGCACGGCTCGCAAAGCCGTCGATTTCGTTCAGACGGTTCGAGCTGTACACGAACGGCCATAAACATTTACCATAGCGCTCGTGGAAATGCTTCGCCGTGATTTCGAGCGATTTCGCAACGCCCTCGCGAATGGCGACGCTCGGCACCACGATGATGAATTTCGACCAGCCGTAACGGGCATTGAGCTCGAACATGGTCTGGGTGTACACGTACGTTTTGCCCGTGCCCGTCTCCATTTCCACGTCAAGTTCCACGGCACCCAGATCGCGATGGAGCTTGCCCGAAAGCGGAATGCCGTTTTTGCGCTGCACCTTCTTCACGTTGTCGAAAAGCTCGTCCGCCGTCAGGCGCAAAGGCGCATTGCGAAAACCGGTTCCGTCGCCGGCAACGGCCCCGTCGTCGGCATCGGTCAGGCCCAAAGAAACCTGGCCGTGTTTGTTCGAAACGCCCGTGCCGACATCGCGCACATACGACAGCGCATCGATTTTGGGCTGCCCATCGAACACCTTCACCACCGCATCGGATGCGCGCGTTTGGTAGTCGAGAACACTGAATTTGAATTCCATGAGAGCACCTATCTTGCTATGAAAGCCATTGAGTACAATGGACGGAGTTACACGATAAGAAGCACGGGGAGGTTGTTTTTCATGATGTGGTCGTACGCAACGCTTTCCGATGGCACGCACATCGCATATTCCGACCTGCAAGACGACGGAACGCTTCGCATCGCCGCGGAACGCTCGCGCGACTGGGGATTCGATTCCGCCCGTTGCGTCATGCCCGCATATCGATGGACCGAAATCGATGGTTTTTCCGATGCCGAAATCGCCGAACTCGACGAATTCCTCCGCAACAACGCCCCGCTTATCTTCGAGCTGGCCGAGGCCCCGTACGATGAAAGGCTGACCGCGTAATGCCGAAAGTCCTCATCATCGGCCGGTACGTTCTGTTCTTCTGGATGGGAGAAAACGGCGAGCCCGTCCATATCCACATATCCGTCAAACGCGCCGAAGCCAATGCCACTAAATTCTGGCTGCTGTCCAACGGAGGATGCCGTCTTGCGAACAACAACAGCGGCATCCCCGACAAAGACCTCCGAAAACTCGCAAAGGCCGTCACCCTCAACCATGCGCTTATTTGCAGAGCGTGGTGCGAGGCTTTCGGCGCGGAAAGCCTCGTGTTCATCGATTAAGCGAGGCAATCTACACCACTCTGGTTTCGGTTTCGGGGCTGAGCGTTTTGAAGATTTCCTCGAAGTTGGCAAGGGCATCATCGCCGACGAACGACGCATCGCGCAGCACGGCGCGCAAAGGCTGGCGCGCCGCCATGATGCGGATGGCATCTTCGGGAACATCGCGATCGAAGCAAGCGAGCAGCGCGTCATCATCGACGGAATAGACGGTTTTGCCGCAGATATTCAGCTTCTCGATACGTGCGGTATAGGGAATCTGGAACTTCGGAAGCAGCTGGAACAGGATGTCTTCGGGCGTGCGATCCGATTTCAGATTATCCGCAAAGCCGAACAGCTGGCTTTGCTCGATGGCATCGGGCGTACGTTGCACGTCTTCGAAGTTGGACGAGTCGATCTTGAGCACACGGAAGCCGATGTCGGGAACCTTCTTGGGCTCTTCGCCGAGCTTGAGCTGTGCGTTGGATTCTTCTACCTCGGCCGCGATCTTCGCGCCCGCACGACGAATGCGCTCTTTGCCGATCTCGCAGATGTTCTTGTAGCCCGCTTTGGCAGCCTCGGACTTCTCGTCGCACGCTTCGGGCAGCTGCACCATGATGAACTTGCGGTTGCCGCCATCCTCGGCATTGAGCTGCATCACAGCATGGGCGGTAGTGGCCGAGCCGGAGAAGAAATCGAGAATTACAGATTCGCGATGACTGCAAAGCTGCAGCATCTTTTTTAAAAACCCAACTGGTTTTGGATTAGGGAACAGTGCGGCCCCATCAAAAAGCTTTTTAACAAGCTGGGTGCCATTTGTTGTCGTTTCGACATCATCCCACCAGGTATTTGCTACAGAACCCCTTTCCATTGCCTCTGACATGAAGCGCTTTCTCTGCGGACCTCCATCTCCAGTTTTCCCAAACACGATTCGCCCATCCTCAACAAGCTCTAGATATCTCTTGTAGTCATTCTTCCAGCTGCATCCTGCGTTTGGGCGATAGACAGCCCCCGTTTTTGGATTAGCAATTTCATATTGCTGGTTGGGGCGCCATCCTCCGACTTGAAACGGATCGGCCTTCCACGGACCGCGCGGATCGTTGTCGGGATTAGAAAAACCTTCGCCTTTATCGGGCAACCTAAACGCCTCTCGACGTCCGATGAACCAGTTCATCGATTTGAAATAGATAAAGTTGTAAGTATGCGATACGGAAATAAGCGCGGTATTCGTGACCGACTTAGTGGAGTTCCACAATATGTCACCGCAATAATTCGATTCCCCGAAAATAAAATCAAGCATCGCTTTTAAATTGCACGCTTCGGAATCACTGATGCTGACGCATAAGATCCCATCCTCGCTCAGCAAATCCCTCGCCAGCACGAGCCGGGGATACATCATCGAGCACCAGTCGGAGTGAAACCTGCCGTTGGACTCGTTGTTCACTTTGTATGCGGCATCAAGAACATTACCCTCCTCATCGAAGGCGCCGCTCTCGGCACGCTCCTCTTCGGCAGTGCACGCGAAGCTGTCGTTGTATACGAAATCATGACCCGTGTTATACGGCGGATCGATGTAAATCATCTTGATCTTGCCAGCGTACGTCTCGCGCAGAATCTTGAGCGCATCCAGATTGTCGCCCTCGATGTAGAGGTTCTCGGTGGTGTCCCAATTCACGCTTTCTTCAGGGCACGGGCGCATGGTCTTGTCGATTTGACGGATGGCCTCCGCGCGGGCCTTCTGCTTGCCGGGCCAGGTGAACTGATAGCGCTCGCGTTTGTCCTCGGCGATATCGCCCACATGGGCCTTGAGCGCCTCGACGTCGATGCTATGGCGAACATTGCCGTCTTCATCCAGCACTTCGGTCACGATGTCGGGGAAAAGCTCCCCCAGCTTGGCGGCATTTTCCGCAGCGATGTCCGTCGTGCTCAAACATACCTTGTCCATGGCTTACTCTCCTTCCGCAGAAGAAGAGTCGACCGAAAACAGGCAGTATCCTTCGAACACGGTATTATACGCGGCAGGCCGAACCTCCCTCGCGCATTCCTGTTCAGATGGGTACGCACACCCGCCGTCTACCTCATAACACGTATGCTTTCGGGAAGGATGCTCGGCATTGAGCCCCCCCCCCCCCCGAAAATTATTCCGAGGTTCAGCACTATGGCTCCTTGTTGGTTTCCAGGATACGGAAAAGCGCCCTCGTAAGCCGCAAGGCGAAACGAGGGCGCCGCTTATTCGAATTGCCTACACGTTGAATTTGAAATGCATGACGTCGCCGTCCTGCACCACGTATTCCTTGCCTTCCTGACGCAGCTTGCCGGCTTCGCGGCAGCCCTTCTCGCCGCCGAGCGCGATGTAGTCTTCGAAGCTGGCGGTTTCGGCCTTGATGAAGCCGCGCTCGAAGTCGGAATGGATGACGCCTGCGGCCTGCGGCGCCTTCGCGCCCACGGGAATGGTCCATGCGCGGGTTTCCACCTCGCCGCTCGTGAAGTAGCTCTGCAGGCCCAGCAGCTTGTAGGCCTCGCGGATCAAGCGCGCCAGACCGCTTTCGGACAGGCCCAGCTCCTCCATGAACATCTTGGCGTCTTCGGGGTCGAGCTCGGAAAGGTCGGCCTCGGTTTTCGCGCAGATCGGCACGGGAATCTGGCCGTCGATTTCGGGAAGCTCGGCGCCCAGCTGGTCTTCGTCGACGTTGGCGATGTAGAGCATGGGCTTGCAGGTGAGCAGGCACAGATCCTTGATGGCCGCCATCTCGTCGTCGCTCAAACCCAGCGTGAGCGCACGATGGCCCTCGTTGAGGCCGGCGAGCACCTTTTTCGCCGTTTCGAACTTGAACACAGCAGTTTTATCGCGCTTGGATTCCTTCTCAAGACGCGGCAGCGCCTTTTCGAGCGTGGCGATGTCGGCCAAGATCAGTTCGGTTTTGATGGTTTCCACGTCGGATTGCGGGTCGACCTTCTTGGAAACATGCTCCACGTTGGGATCGCTGAAGAAACGCACCACTTCGCAAATGGCATCGGTTTCGCGGATGTTGGCCAGGAATTTGTTGCCCAGGCCCTCGCCCTGGCTGGCGCCTGCCACCAAGCCGGCGATGTCGACGAATTCCACCGTGGCGGGCACGATCTTGGTGGGATGGTCGAGCGAGGCGAGCGCCTCAAGACGCTCGTCGGGCACGGGCACCAGGCCCACGTTGGGCTCGATCGTGGCGAACGGGTAGTTGGCGGCGAAACCGCTCTTCTTCGTAAGCGCGGTGAACAGCGAAGACTTGCCCACGTTGGGCAGGCCCACGATACCGATGGAAAGCGACATGGCATATCTCCTTGAAGCCGTGCGAATGCAAATAAACGTAATTTTCATCATACCAAACGACGCAAGCAGGCGTGGTTTCGCAACCGAAGGGCCCGCTTGCGCAGCGAAACGCAAAAGACCCGCGCAAAAGCACGGGTCTGAAAAGCAGACGATGGAAAACGCGTTGCAAAGCGGCCGACACCCAAGCGAGCGGGGCCTGCCGCACGCAGTTCCGCGCGAGCCGAACAGCGCTCGATGCGCCGTTCGCGCAAACCGGTACTGCATAAGCGCGGCGGCCCCTGCGTGCGCTACATGCTGAACAGCCCCATCGTTTGCGCCACATAGGCGACCAAGATAGCAACGAGCACGACAGGCGCGATGTACTTCACCATGACGGTCCACACGTTCGCAAGCTTGAACTTGGCCGACTCGCGCACCTCGTCGATGATGACCTTCGGGCCGATGATCCAGCCCACGAAGATGCACGTCATCAACGCTGCAAGAGGCATCATGACGGAGTTGGAGATGAAGTCCAGCAGATCGAGGATCGAAGAGCCCTCGCCCAACGGCTGGATGAACGCCAGCGAGCTGTAGCCCATGTTCACGACGATGCCCATGACCGTGACGAACACGATCACGATCACCAAGGCGCGACGACGCGAGCATTTGGTGCCGTCGGCGATGATCGAGGTGCACGTCTCCACCAGCGAGATGGAGCTCGTCATGGCGGCGAACAGCACCAACACGAAGAATGCGAAGCCCAGGATGGGGGCCATGCCGCCCATGTTCTCGAACACCTGAGGCAGGATGATGAACATCAGCGACGGACCGGAGTTCTCGGCCACGGCCTCGCCCGAACCGAGCGCCGCGAACGTGGCGGGAATGATCATAAGGCCCGCAAGCAGGGACACGCCGAAGGTGGCGCCTGCGATCTGCGTGACGCTCGAAGTGAGCTTGGCGGATTTCTTCAGATAGGAGCCGTAGGTCACCATGATGCCCATGGCCAACGACAGCGTGAAGAACGTCTGCCCCAGCGCGGCGATGATCAACTCGGGCGAAAGGGCGCTCAAATCGGGCAGCAGGTAGAACGCAAGGCCGTCCATGGCACCCGGAAGCGTGAGCGAGTAGATGGCGATGCCCGCCGACACGATGATCAGCAGCGGCATCATGACCAGGTTCGCCTTCTCGATGCCTTTATTGACGCCCAGGGCGACGATCAGATACGTGAGCGCCATGAACACCAGCATGAATGCCATGCTCTCGGATCCGCTGGAAATGAAGCTGGAGAAGAAATCGCCGCCGTCGGCAAGCGCCGCCGGGCCTTCGACCACGTAGCCGACCATGTATTTGGTCACCCAGCCGCCGATCACGCAGTAATACGGCACGATGATGAACGGAACCGCCGACATGAAGATGCCGATGAAGGCGTATTTCTTGCCGAACGACTTGAATGCGCCGATCGAGCTTTGCTGCGTCTTGCGGCCGAGGGCCGTTTCAAGCAGCAGCAAGGCGAGGCCGATGGTGAATACGAACACGAGATACACGAACAAGAACGTGCCTCCGCCGTATTTCGCCGCCAGATAAGGGAAGCGCCACATGCTGCCCAGACCGACCGCCGAAGCGGCTGCGGCCAGGACGAAGGCCAGCTTGCCCGACCACGATGCGCGCGTGGGAGTAGCCGAATCTGCCATGGTCCGTTCCTTTCGAATCGAGCGGGCCGAAACCCGCAGCCTGTACTAAAAGCAGGTCGATATCAAAAAGGGCTCGCACATTCCTGCAGCCGGATGTGCGAACCTTTTCAATGAAACGACCTGCTTCATGGGTATGGCGCTTTATTGTAGCGTAGTGCTCTGGGGCCGACCAGGACAACTTCCCCGGGCAGGCGAATGGCAACACGTTGGAAACACTCGGCGGAAAAGGCGGCGGGCGACGGTGTAAAAAGCGGGATGAACGGCGGAAACAACCGCACGAAGCGAATGCGGGGATCGCAGCGGCGCATCCGTCCGAACGACACGGCGACCCGACGGACGACGACGATCCGACGGGCGGCGAAGGCATGCGCTAGCGGCCGTCCTGCGTCCGATACGGCTCGTATCCCACACGCCAAAACGTCAAACCGGCAGCAGGGGCGTTCTGTCCTGCGGCGCCGCGATCGCGGGCGGCAAGCACCTCGTCGATCCACGATGCGGGACGCTTTCCGCGACCGACCTCCACAAGCGTGCCCACCATGGTTCTTACCATGGAGTGAAGAAACGCATTGCCCACCACGCGCACGGTGACGACGGGCGTTCCGACGAGCTCTTCCTCGTAGACATCGCACGCTATGACGTTTCTGCAGGTCGATCGACCATCAGCTTCGATCATGCGGGCGGATGCGGCCATGCAGAAGCTCTTGAAGTCGTGCTCGCCCTCGAAGCGCGCCGCCGCCCGGCGCATGGCCTCCACATCGAGGTCGACTCCGCCGAGGTGCCACACCAACGGAGCCACCAGCACCGGCCGCGCGCTTTGCGTGCAGATGTGGTAGTGATATTCGCGCCACTGAGCATCGAAACGCGCGCTGAACCCGAAAGGGCGCTCCTGCACTGCGGAAATCGAGATGGCGTCATCCACCAGCGCATTGAGCGAGCGTTCGAGCGATCGGGCGCTTTTTGCGGCGAATTCCTTTTCGGACACGTCGAATCCGACCACCTGGCCGCGCGCATGCACGCCGGCATCGGTGCGTCCGGCGCATACGGTTTTCACATCGCGACGATAGAGAAGCGAAAGCGCCTGTTCGAGTTCTCCCTGTACGGTTTTCACGTGGCGCTCCGCCTGTCGGGCGAAGCCCGCGAAAGACGCGCCGTTGTAGGCGACCGTCAAAGCGATGGTGCGAGACGCCTCGTCGCAAGAAGGCGTTCGGCTGGGCGCGCCCTGCGCGCATGGCTGTTCGTTGTTCATCATGACGGCCAGTATAGCAAGTCTCGCGAAAAGAACGTCGCGATCGCATCCAACACCGTTATTCATATTGATTACCTATGAATTCTTGTTTATCCTCACCAAAGGATATTGCAAGAAAGGAGCCTCATGACCGATTCTTTCCGTCCTGCCGACGAAAACTCCCTCCCTCGCACCGCGGCCGCACCGCACCATGCAGATTGCGGCCGTTTGACCTCGGTCAACGTATCGAAGCGCAAAGGAACGCGCAAAGCGCCTCTGGCGAAAGGCGCATCCGCCTTCGTGAAAACGATGCACGGCATCGAGGAAGACGCCCATGCGGGAGATTGGCACCGTCAGGTTTCATTTCTCGCAAGCGAATCCATCCTGCGTGCGCGCGCGGCGGGCCTCGACGTGGCCGAAGGGGATTTCGGCGAGAATTTCACCACCGAAGGCATCGACCTGCTTTCCCTGCCCCTGGGAACGAAACTCGCCCTAGGCGAAAAGGCCGTCGTTCAAATCAGCCAGATAGGCAAGGTGTGCCACACGCGCTGCGCGATCTACCACCTGGCGGGAGACTGCATTTTCCCTCGCGAGGGCATCTTCGCCGTCGTGCTCGAAGAAGGCCGCGTGAAACAGGGCGACGCCGTGCGCATCGTCTCGATGGGAGACGGCACCTGCCCCCACTCCCCCGCCGAAGCGCTCGCCGAGGTGGCGGCCGCCCGCAAGGCGGGAACGCTCTAGGAAAAAGCCGCGCACAACGAGGCGCCCGCCGCGATCGACACTGCGGCGGGCGCCTTGCGTCCGATTTCGCTGTCAAAGCGCCGGCCGTCGGCTGCACCGGGTACACGCTTCGCCTCAGCCTGCGTTTCGCTTCGACTTGCATCTCGCTTCAATCCGCATCTCGCTTTGGCGTGCGCCTCGCTTTGGCGCCGACATTTCGCGCCTAGCTTGCCTTCCATACGGGACGGCCGAACAAATCGAGTATCTCCGAATACAGCAGATTGTTCGTCACATCGACCGTCACCGGCAATTCCGCGCGGAACTTGCGCCCGTCGGCCTGCTGAACCCGCAGCACCACGGCATCGCGGCCGGGATGGCTCTGCAGAATCTTCTGCAGCTGGGCCGATGTGGCCGCGTTGAAGTCGGACGATTCGAGCTTGATTTCAAGATGGCTCGGCCCGGCATTCGCCTCGTCGAGTTCGAGACGCTCCACTTCGAACGCCATGATCTGATCGCCTCGTTCGGAATGCTCGAACTTCCCCTTGATCTTCACGATGGCGTCTTCCTGCAAGGCATCCTGGAAATCGTCGTATTTGAAGCACACGCCTTCCACGTGGCCCGTCGTGTCCTCAAGCACGAAATTGGCCATCTTCTTGCCCTTCTTCGTCAGCTTCACGCCAACGCTGGTGATCAGGCCCGCGAAGATGCCGCTCGCGATATCGCCCTTGTGCTCCGCCAAATCGCCCAAATGGTATTTGGTGATGCGGCGCAGGGCGCCCTCAAACGGACGCAAAGGATGGTCCGATACGTAGATCTTGAGAATCTCCTTCTCGTAAGCGAGCAGCGTGCGCTTGTCCCATTCCACGCCGTCGGCGGGAGGAATGTCTTCGGTGAAGCCGCTATCTTCCACCCCGGCGAACATGTCGAACATGCTTACCTGGCCCGCATCGCGATCGCGCTGACGCTTCGAGGCGCTTTCGAGCAGCGGCGTTTCCTCGATGAAGTACATCAGCTGCTTGCGCGTATAGCCCGTGCTGTCGAACGCGCCCGCCTTGATCAGCGCTTCGAGCGTCTTGCGGTTATAGCATTTCGTGTCCAGGCGGTTCACGAAATCATGCAGGCTCGTATAGCGGCCGTTGGCGTTGCGCTCGGCGATGATGGCCTCGGCCACCGCGCCGCCGACGCCGCGCACGCCCGCCAAACCGAAGCGGATGCCTTCGTCGAGCGGAGTGAACTCCAGATTCGACGAGTTGATATCGGGCGGCAGGACGGGAATGTTGCTATGCGTGCAGCTGGCGATGTATTTGATCAGCTTGTCGGCATTGCCCATGTAGCTCGAAAGCACGGCGGCCATGTATTCGTGCGGATAATACGCCTTCAGATACGCCGTGCGCATGACGAGAATGGCGTATGCCGCCGAGTGCGACTTGTTGAACGCGTACTTCGCGAACTTCTCGGCGTCTTCCCAGATCTTCTCGGCGATTTCGAGCGAATAGCCGTTTTCGACCGCGCCGTTGCACCAGTCGTCTTTCAGCTTCATCATGACGTCGAGCTTTTTCTTGCCCATCGCCTTGCGCAGCTTGTCGGCCTTGCCCGCCGAGAATCCGCTCATCACCATGGAAATCTGCATGATCTGCTCTTGGTAGACCATGGTGCCGTACGTTTCTTCGAGCAACGGGCGCAGGCGATCGTCGTAGTAATGGACGGGCGTCTTGCCGCTTGCCACCTTGATGTAGTCTTCGACCATGCCCGACTCAAGCGGACCCGGGCGATTCAGCGCGATCGACGCCACGACGTCGGAGAAGCGCTTGGGTGGCAGGCGGGCGAACAGGCCCACATACAGCGAGCCTTCCACCTGGAACAGGCCGTCCATGTTGCCCGACTGCATGAGCTCGAACGCCTTGTCGTCTTCCGTGGGGATTTCCTCGGGAACGATTTCGATGCCGAAACGGTCTTTGATGTTTCGGCATGCGCGCGAAAGCACGCCCAACGTACGCAGGCCCAAGAAGTCCATCTTGAGAAGCCCCAGATCGGGCGTGTAATGGCCGTCGTATTGCGTGATGATGCCGCCGCCTTTGGTGTCGCGCTTCATCGGCACGTGGTCGGCCATCGGGTCGCGGCAGATGATCGTGGCGCACGCATGCACGCCCTCGCCGCGCACGTTGCCCTCGATCGAGCGCGCGGCGTCGATCACCTCGCGCGATTCGGGCTCGGTGTCGTATGCCTTCTTGAAATCGGGATTGGTGGCAAGCGCCTTGTCGATCGTGATACCCAGCTCGTCGCCGACCATCTTGCACAAACGGTCGCCCACGCCGTACGGATGTCCCAGCACGCGCGCGGCATCGCGGATGGCGTTTTTCGCCTGCAGCTTGCCGAACGTGATAACGCCCGACACATGATCTTCGCCATAGACGTCTTTGATATGCTCGATGACCTCTTGGCGCCGCTCGTCCTCGAAGTCGACGTCGATATCGGGCATCTCCACGCGTTCGGGCGAGAGAAATCGCTCGAACAGAAGGCCGTTGGAAAGCGGGTCGAGGTCGGTGATGCCCATGGCGTAGGCCACGATGGCGCCTGCGGCCGATCCACGGCCCGGGCCGACGCCGATGCCTTGGCTTCTCGCCCATTCGATATATTCCTGCACGATGAGGAAGTACGCGGGGAATCCCTGCTGGATGATGATCCCCATTTCGTAATCGGCGCGTTCCTGCACCTCGTCGGGAACCGGGTCGCCGTAGCGCTTGACCAATCCCTCCTGGACGCGCTTCCTGAACCAGCTGTCTTCCGTCTCCCCCTCGGGCAGCGGGAAACGCGGCAGGATGGAATCGCGTTCGAGCTCGACGTTGCATTTCTCGGCGAGCTCGACCGTGTTGTCGCATGCCTCGGGGAAATCGCGCAAAGCGGCGCGCATCTCCTCTTCGGTTTTCATATAGAACTGGTCGTTGGCGAAGCGCATGCGGTTCTCGTCGTCCATGTTGGAGCCGGTGCCGATGCACAGCATGATGTCTTGAGCGCGGGCGTCTTCCTGCGTGAGGTAATGGAAATCGTTGGTGGCGATGGTTTTCAGGCCGAGCTCGTTGGCGATTTTCGTCAGCTCGACATTCATGTCGTGCTGCGTCATGCCGCCGTTGGTGGTGATGCCCTGGTCTTGCAGCTCGATATAGAAATCACCCGGCGCGAACAAATCGGCGAATTTGCGCGCCCAGGCGCGGGCGCCGTCGAAATCGCGCGCGTCGATGCAGCGCGGAATGATGCCGGCGATGCAGGCGGACGAGGCGATGATGCCCTCGGAGTAACGCTGCAGCATGTCGAACGTCGTACGCGGCTTGTAGTAGAAGTTGTCCACATGCGATTCCGACACCAGATGCACCAGATTGTGGTATCCCACGTTGTTCTTCGCGAGCAGAAGCATGTGATACAGGCGCGACTTGTTCTTCGTGCCCACCTCGGGGTCTTCGGTGAAATAGATTTCGCAGCCGTAAATCGGCTTGACGCGCTTGCCTGTTTCTTTTTCAACCGCATCGCACGCGTCGCACAGCTCGGGGACGCCGCACATGACGCCGTGGTCGCTGATGGCAACCGCGGGCATGTCCAGATCGGCGGCGCGGCGCACCATGTCTTTGATCTTGGTGGCGCCGTCGAGCATGGAATATTCCGTATGGTTGTGAAGATGGACGAATGCCATGGCGTGCTTGCTCCTCGATGCTCATGCCGGTTGGAATACGACTTTTGCGAGTGGCCCGAAGCGCCGCGAGACGGCGGCGAAAACCTTCGATCGGCGCGACTATGATAGCAGTCGGACGCGGGCGAAAGCGCAATCGGACTATGGAGTTTTCAGCATAACTTTCTCCCCCCGACCCTTTGATTCTTCATGTCGATAATAGTACACTTGTTCGAAAATATTTCAAGGGGAAAGGAGATGCGCGGTGAAACGCTACGAGATGCGTCGGGCGACGCGGAGCATGGACGAGGCCGAGATGCGAAACGTCCTGGAGCACGGCGCCTACTGCGTCGTATCGTGCATCGACGCGAACGGGCTCCCCTACGGCGTCCCCCTTTCCTACGTTTACGCGGCGCCTTCCTCCGCGCTTCGCGAATCGGGTGCCGGCGCGCTCTACTTTCACACCACCGACCAAGGGGGACGCAAGATGGATGCGTTTCTCTCCGACGGGCGCGCATCCGCCACGATCGTCGAAAACGTCGCCGCGCGGTTCGAAAACGCATCGTTTACCACGGGGTTTTCGTCGGTCATGGCATCAGGGTGCATCCGGCGCATCACCGACCCGGTTGCCGCGCGCAAAGCGCTTGTGGACCTGTGCACGAAATACCTGCCCGAGCACAAGCGCGATATCGGAGCCGCCATGCAGGCCGATTTCGCAACCACCGCCGTCTGGGCGCTCGACATCGACGAGATATGCGGCAAGCGCAACTGACGCCGTGCATGCAACGCAGCCGATAACGCGGATACGATTCCTCGTGATGCATAAAACATATCGGCTATACTCCCGATTCGATATAAAGCGACACTCGACGCCAAGGAGGGCCCATGCAGAAATTCATCGCAGAAGAAAGCTTCTGGAACCTTTTCCCCGAAGCGCGGATCGGCATCATCGTCGCCCACGGCATGAAAAGCGCCGACGAGGTGCCCGCCGAGCAGGCGGATGCAATCTCCCGCCTGCTCGTGGCCGCAAACGGCATGGCGGAAACGCACCTGACGAGCAACACGTTTTCCGAAAACGAGGTCGTCAAAGCCTGGCGCGACGCATACCGCCTCTTCAAAACCAAGAAAGGCGCGCGCTGCTCGATCGAAAACCTGCTCAAGCGCGTCCTTAAGGGCAACCCCGTACGCTCGATCACCCCTTCGGTCGACATCTACAATGCCATCTCGCTGAAATACGCCCTGCCCGTCGGCGGCGAAGATATCGACGCCTTCGTCGGAGACGTACGGCTCGGCATCACCGATGGCGGCGACGCCTTCGTGCCGCTCGGAGAGGACGAGGAAGACCCCACGCTTGCGGGCGAATTGTGCTATCGCGACGACGAGGGAGCCATTTGCCGCTGTTGGAACTGGCGCGACGGCCGACGTACGGCCTTGACGGACGACTCGAAAAACGCCTTCCTCATCATCGAGTGCGTCGAGCCCGGCCGCGCCGCCGACTTGGAAGTCGCCCTCGATGAATTCGCACAGCTTGTCGAATCGTGCCTGGGGGCGAACATCGAGAATCGGGCCGTCATCACGCGCGACAACCCCGAGATGACGATCGTCTCCTGACGCTTCGGCCGCCGTCGCTGCCAAGCGGTTTCGGCGACGTACGGCTCACCGCGAGTCGCGAGCCACGAATCGAGGGGGCGTGCGAAGGAAAAGGAGCTTTCGCAATCTGCGGCTCGCGAGCCACGGGTATGAGCCACGGGTATGAGCCACGGGTATGAGCCACGGGTATGA
>USEZ01000004.1 GCA_900553775.1 uncultured Slackia sp.
CGTCACGATGGTCAAGATGGCTCTCGACCGGTTGGCCGACGACCGGATCGTCGAGACGGTCGAAAACGACATCATCGTGGTGGGCGGCGGCATGTCGGGCTTCACGACGGCCGTTTCCGCCGCCGAAAACGGCGCGAAGGTCACGCTGTTCTCGGCCGCGAGCGCTCCCATCTCGCGCGGCGGTTCGAACTATGCCCGCAACTCCAAGGTCATGGAAGAGCTCGGCATCGAGCCGTTCGATCCCGTGCCGTTCTACTATCACGAGATGCGCGCGGCGTCGTTCGCCGTCGACCAGCGTAAATGGATGCGCGGCTACAACAACTCCGAAGAGGCCATGAACTGGATGATCGACATCGCGCGCGAAGCGGGCCTCGAGGTGATCATGGAGCGCGACAACACGTTCGACATGGGCCCCAACTATGCGCACGCGTTTTCCACCGAGGGCGATTCCACCATGGTGTCCACGGGCCAGCAGGGCGCCGTGGAGGCGCTTGAGGCCAAGGCCAAGGAATACGGCGTCCAGATCATCTACGACACCAAGGCCGAGCAGCTTATCCGCGAAGACGGCGAGAGCGGCCGCGTGACGGGCGTGGTTGCCTCCAAGATGAACGGCGAGGGCTACGTGAAGTTCGTCGCGCGCAAGGCCGTGGTTTTGGCGACGGGCGACTTCTCCAACGACAAGGAGATGCTTGCGGCCTACTGCCCGCAGGTGCTTCCGCTCGTGGGCTACGAACAGGGAGAAATCGACTACAACACGAGCTTCAACCTGACCGGCATCTACGGCGGCGACGGCCAGAAGATGGGTCTGTGGGCGGGTGCCGCCTGGCAGCATGCCTATCCGGCCGCTCCTATGATGCAGGGCGCGTGGGGCGGCAGCCACGAGCCGTGCGGATTCCACATGGGCCTGAACGTGAACGACAACACCGAGCGCTATCAGCGCGAGGACATCTCGGCGCCGTACAGCTCCAACCACCTGCTTTCCCAGCCCAACAACGAGGCGTGGGGCATCTGGACGGCCAACTACCCGCAGGCCATTCTGGACAAAGGCCACGAGTGGTACACCTTCGGCATGGACTATACGCTTCCGGCGCTGACGCCCGACGAGCTGGTAGCCATGTGGGACGAAGGCGCGAAGGACGGCTCGTACTACAAGGCCGACACGCTCGACGACCTGGCGTCCCAGCTGGGCCTCGACGCCGAGAAGCTCAAGGCCGTGGTGGCGCGCTATAACGAGCTGTGCGACAAGGGCGTCGACGAAGATTTCTACAAGAACCCCGACTTCCTGGTGCGCATCGACGAGGCCGGCCCGTTCTATGCCGCGCGCAACTACGCCATGTTCATGACGGTCATGGGCGGTTTGCGCACGAGCGTGAACATGGAAGTGTGCGATGCCAACGACGAGCCGATCCCCGGATTGTTCAACGTGGGCGCCATGGTGGGCGATATGTATGCGAACACCTACAACTTCGCCATTCCCGGCAACAGCTACGGCATCAACTGCCTGACGTTCGGCTACCTGCTCGGACGCGACCTTGCCGAAGGCAAGTTCGACGCGTAAGGCGTGTCGCCCGCGTCGTTTGCGAGAAGCGTTTCGCCGCAATGCGCGGCGCCGCGCTTTCGCATGACGATGCGGCATGAACCCGATTCCCCTCCCGAAGAAAGCCGCCTGGCGGATGCGACCCGTTCGCTTCGCCCGGCGGCTTCTTTCATGGCGGGGCGCGTAGTCCGTTCGGGCTACGCGCTTTGTCGTAAATCGTTCTGTTGCGATGCGCATTTCTCCTGAACACGGTTCGAAATACTATAGTTGACCGCATGCCGCGAGAACCGCGCCGCCCGGCGCTTGAAGGGGAAGAGCCGCCATGCTTGGAATACTGCTGATGAACACCGGAACGCCCGATGCGCCGACGCCCGAGGCGATCCGTCCGTATTTGAAGGAATTCCTTTCCGACCGCAACGTGGTGGATATGCCCGCGTTCGTGTGGAAGCCTATTCTGAATCTTTTCATCCTGCCGAACCGGCCGCGGAAGACGGCGGCGCGCTATCAGGGGTTTTGGACGGACGAGGGAAGCCCGTTCATCCTGGATACGTATGAGCAATGCGCCGCTTTGGAAAAGCGCCTGCGCGCGATGACGGGCGAGCCCGTGGCGGTGCGGCCCGGCATGCGTTACGGCAATCCGTCGATCGGCGCGGGCGTGCGCGAGCTGGCTGCCGCGGGCGCCGACTGCATCGTGGGACTGCCCTTGTATCCGCAGAGCACGCGCGCCTGCACGGGCACGTGCCGCGAGGAGTTCGAACGCTGGATGGATGATGCGGCGCCGCAGGCGCGCCGGGGATTCGTCGCGCAATATTGGAATGCGCCAGGCTACATCGAGGCGCTTGCCGCGTCGGTGCGCAGGTCGTGGGCGCACGGGCGGGAGCCGAAGCTCGTCGTCTCCTTCCATTCGGTGCCAGTGTCGTTCGCCGCGCAGGGCGACACCTATGTGGAGGCGACGAAGGCCACGACGCGCCTTTTGACGGAGGCGCTGGGCATGGCGCCGGCGGATACGCTGACGACGTATCAGTCGCGTTTCGACAGCAGGAAGTGGCAAGGTCCCATGCTGGTGCCCGAGCTGGAGCGCCTTGCCCGCGAGGGCGTGCGCGACGTGGCGGTGGTGTGCCCGGGGTTCTCGGTCGATTGCATCGAGACGTCGTTCGAGGTGGGCATCGAAGCGGCCGAGGCGTATTATGCGGCCGCCCGTGCGGCGGGCGTAGACGATGCGCGGTTCACCTACATTCCCGCGCTCGGAGCCGACGGCGATTGCATGGATGCGCTTGCCGATCTGGCGTTGCGCGCGGCGGAAGCGGCGCGCAGATAAGGGCGCGCAGGATGCCCGGTTTGGCGCCCGACACCTCCCATTTCGTGGTTGATTGCGGCCTCTGACACCTCCCATTTCGTGGTCGATTCGGCATGCTGACACTTCCCATTTCGTGTAAACGCCTGGTCAGATGGGGTATGGTGACGGTTTTGTAGACGGTCTCGTTTCGGAGCGTGGCCTTTTGGGTCGGCGCGGCTGCGTGCTGCCGGGGAATTGCACGCTGCGATGCATTTCGTATGCGATTTGACTTCGAGCGCGCTCGAAGTGGTTCAATGCGTTCGACCGATCGGTTTCTGCGAAAGGCATGCCATGAAAATCGCCGAAGTGAGCAAACGCTACGACATATCGGCCGACACGTTGCGCTACTACGAACGCGTCGGCCTGCTGCGCAATGTGGCGCGCAACGCATCGGGCATTCGTGAATACAACGAGACGAACTGCAACGCGGTGGAATTCGTCAAATGCATGCGCGGTGCCGGGGTGTCGATCGAGGCGTTGATCGAATATATGGACCTGTTCGAAGAAGGCGAGCATACGGCCGCGGCCCGCAAGACGTTGCTGGAAGAGCAGCGCGAGTTGGTGCGTTCCCGCATCGCCGATTTGCAGGCGGGCCTCGACCGTCTCGATTACAAGATCGCCCATTACGAAAGCGTCATCCTCGAAGCGGAGAAAGGCATGCGTCCATGAGCGATTCCCTTGAGCGCGCCTGCTGTGGCGCGGCGTTCGATTCCGATGCTTTGACCTGGCGCGATGTTGCGGCGCCCCTCGATCCGAACCGGAGTTATGGCTTGGCGTTTTCGGGCGGGTGCGACTCGTCGTTTTTGCTGGCGGCGCTCATGCGCGCTGGCATCGACGTGAAAGCCTACATGGTGCTGACGGCGTTTCAGGCCGAATTCGAGCTTGACGACGCGCTTCGGGTGGTCGAAGAGACGGGCGCGCCGTTCGAGCTGATTCACGCCGATGTTCTGGCGAACCGGGAGGTGTGCGCCAATCCGCCCGACCGCTGCTACCATTGCAAGCGGTTCATTTTCGGCACGATTCTTGGGGCCATGAGGCGCGACGGCAGAACGGTGCTGCTCGACGGCACCAATGCGACGGACGATTCCGCCCGCCGTCCTGGGTTTCGGGCTTTGGCCGAGCTGGGCGTGGTGTCGCCCCTGCGCGATGCCGGGTTCACGAAAGACCAGGTAAGGGCCGCATCGCGCGCAATCGGGCTTTCCACGGCCGACAAGCCGAGCTTTTCGTGCTTCGCGACGAAAGTGCCCGCAGGGGCGCCGATCACGCAAGAGGCGCTCGACGAAGCGGCGCTTTCGCCCGAATGCCGCGCGGCGGCGGTTGCTGCGGCGGCACGGCGCGGGTAGGGCCGTGCGGGGCGTCGGCCGCCGGCTGAGCGCGACGGCCTTGCCGCAACGGCGCCGCCGAGGAGTCGTGCGATCGTGTGCATGATATGTCGACAACCGCTCGGCTGAAAGAAAGGAAGCACATGGAGAAAAAAGAGCTCGAAGCGTTGTTTCGCGCCGTTGCCGCGGGCGATGTGGCTCCCGAGGATGCCGTCGCCCACGTGCAGACCGAGCCGTTCGTCGATTTGGGCTACGCGAAGCCCGACATGCAGCGCGGCGTTAGGCAGGGCGTTGCCGAAGTGGTGTACGGGGCGGGCAAAACCGCCGAGCAGATCGCGGGCATCGTCGGCGCCTTGCGCGCCGGCGGCCAGCGCCGCGTGATGGCGACGTGGGTCGATGCCGCCAAGGCGCATGCCGTGCGCGAAGCGCTTTCGCCCGCAGACGCGGCCGAATTCTCGTATGAAGAAACCGCGCGCATGGTTATCGTGGGCGGCAGGCCCGACCCCGACGGAAACGGATACGTCGCGGTGGCCGCCGCGGGAACGAGCGACCTTCCCGTGGCCGAAGAGGCCGCCTTGACGGCGGAAATGCTGGGAAGCCGGGTGGTTCGCCTGTACGATGTGGGCGTGGCGGGCATCCATCGCCTGCTCGCGCATGCCGACGACATCGCGCGCGCCCAAGCCGTCGTGGCGGTGGCCGGCATGGAGGGCGCGCTTGCCAGCGTCGTCGGGGGCATGGCGTCGTGCCCGGTGGTCGCGGTGCCGACGAGCGTGGGCTACGGGGCGTCGTTCGGCGGGGTCACGGCGTTGCTTGCGATGCTCAACTCGTGCGCAAGCGGCGTGTCGGTGGTCAATATCGACAACGGGTTCGGCGCCGGTTACCAGGCGGCGTTGATCGATCACGCCCGCGTGCGGCAAGAAAGTTAAGAGGGCCGTGGGGCCGCGAAGCGTCGGCCGTCGTTGCGATTGACGGGTCTGCGCGCATCGGGCGAAGGCCGCGCCGTTCGGCGTGCCGTTTCCCGGCTGCGCTCTGCGGCCCGGGCATGTGCAGGGCGAGGCGACGAAGCGCGCGCACGCGCGGGCGGATGCCGCCGGCGCCGTGCGGGCGGTCGTGATGATTTCGGAATGCGAGGGGTTTTCGTGGGTGTCATGCTGTATATGGAATGTACTTCGGGCGTAAGCGGCGATATGACGGTCGGCGCGCTGCTCGATCTGGGGGCGAGCGAGGAAAAGCTTCTGGCCGCGCTGGAAAGCCTGCCGGTCGACGGTTTTCGCGTGCGCATCTCGCGCGTGAAGAAGGCGGGGCTCGACGCATGCGATTTCACGGTTCTTTTGGACGAAGCGCATGAGAACCACGACCACGACATGGCGTATCTGCATGGAGAATCGCAGGCGAGCGGGCGTGCGCATGTCCACGTGCCCGCCGCGGGCGATACTCTCCACGACCACGACCACGACCACGACCACGACCACGACCACGACCACGACCACGACCACGATGGGCATGCGCACGAGCACCGCACGCTGCCCGAAATCGAGGGCATCATCGAGGCGGCGGCCATGACCGACCGCGCGAAGGCCATCGCGCGGCGCATCTTCGCCGTCCTGGCGCATGCCGAGGCGCAGGCGCACGGCGTGCCCGCCGATCGGGTGCATTTCCACGAGGTGGGGGCGGTCGATTCCATCGTCGACATCGTGGCGGCGGCCGTGTGTCTGGACGATTTGGACGTGGACGGCGTGGTTGCCGACCGCCTGACCGAAGGCCGCGGAACCGTGCGCTGCCAGCACGGGGTTCTTCCCGCTCCCGTTCCGGCCGTGGTCAATATCGCAGCCGCTCACGGCCTGCCGCTCTCAATCGCGAACGTGCAGGGGGAACTGGTCACGCCTACGGGCGCGGCCATCGTCGCGGCGGTGCGCACGGCGGGCGAGCTGCCCGAGCGGTTCGTCATTCGCAAGACGGGCATCGGTGCGGGCAAGCGTTCCTACGAGCTTCCCAGCATGCTGCGCATCATGCTGATCGAGCCGACCGATCGGCAGGCGAGCGCCGCCGATGCCTCGACGCCTCATGGCGGACCGTACGTGTGGAAGCTTGAAACCGAGGTGGACGACTGCTCGGGCGAGGCGCTCGGCTACACGATGGAGCGCCTGTTCGCGGCGGGTGCGCGCGAGGCGCACTATGTCCCAGTGTTCATGAAGAAGAACAGGCCCGCGTACCAGATTCAGACGCTCTGCGCCGAGGAGGATATCGCCGCGCTCGAACGCGTGCTGTTCGCCGAAACCACGACGATCGGCATTCGCCGCACGCCGATGGAGCGCACGGTGCTGCCGCGCACAATCGTGCAGGTGGAAACGCCCTGGGGAGCCATGCGCGCGAAGCGCGTCGAAATGCCGGATGGGGGCGTGCGCCTGTATCCCGAATACGGCGACGTGGCGCAGGCCGCCCGCGAACATGCGGTTTCGTACCAGGAGGTCTATCGCGCGGCGCTTGCCGCCTGCGATGCTTCGGCCGAATAGTCGAGGCTTGCGGCGAACTCGTCTTCAAGAAGCCACGTGCGCTCTTCGGCAGGAGCAAGCCGCATCTCGCCGCAGCCGATGCCCGTTTCCGCCTTCGCTTGGAGCACGAACGCTCCGATCGTTTCGATAACGGCCGACTGGTCGGCCTCCATGCGGTAACAGGCATCGTCGCGGATGACGTAGATGCCCGTTTCGCCCGTTGCGTTCGCATCGCTTGGCATGCCGGGGTCGAATCCGACTTGCACGACGGTTCGTCCGGCCTCGTCGAGAAGGGCGAGGCTCGAGTAATAGCCTCCCGCCAAAGTTCGACGCTTTTCCTCGTAGGAGCGATATCCGTCCCAGAGCATAAAGTGCGCATGTTCCAGCACATGCGCCGCCTGCTCTATTGTTTCCTCGTTCGTCGCATATCGATTTCCGTTCGGCCCAAGCGACGGATAGTTGTATATGCAAACGGCCGCAATGCGGTCGGTGTCGATAGAATCGGCGAATGCAACGGTGTCGTTTTCCGCGATAACGGGGCAGTAGATTGGGATGTCGGATGCGGACATCGGGGTATCGAATATGGCTTCCGGGTGTTGAGGCGCGGCGCCTTCGCCGTTTTCGTCGACTGCGATCAAGATCCCGAGCGCGCCTGCGAGAATGCAGACCGCAGCAAGGGCGCTTGCGATGCCGATGGCTGATTTCGATGCTGCGGTCAACGAGTTCATGCGAGCCTCCAAAGCCGGTTGCTTTTCAGCGTAGCAGGCGGGCTTTTCCGTCGGAAAGAGAAACGGGAATCCGTCGATGCAAAGCTGTTTTCCGGTCGATTTCGGCGGGCGGGGGAGTTGCGTTTCGGCCGTCGGCGCGGCTTGCGCGGGCGGCTTTCGCCTGCGCTTCCGCAGGGCCGTTTCTCGTTGCCGCAGAATCACAAAACGGCATCTTTCCCCCTGCCTGAAACGCTCCCATCAGGTATTTTGTAGTTGCCTTCTAGTTATCATCTAGTTATCACGTAGTTATCAAAATGGACGAAGAGGGGTGCCATGCGAAGCAAGGAGCTGGCCGATTTGGCGGGCGTGACGGTGCGCACGCTGCGGCATTACCACCAAATGGATCTGTTGCCCGAACCCCCGCGCGCCGAAAACGGATACCGGTCCTACGGAGCGCTCGATCTGGTCCGGGTGCTGCGCATCAAGCGCCTGGCGTCGCTCGGCATGCCGCTGCAGCAGGTGAAGCATATGCTGGAGTCCGAGTCGTCCGAGCAAGAAGCTTCGTCGTTGTCGAGCGGAGAACCGCAGGACGACGCCGCGCCTGCGGTTTCGGGCGCTGCCGCATCGGGATCCGCTTCCGCCGACGTGCTTGCCGCACTCGACGCCGAGCTCGCCGCGCAGATAGAACGCCTGCAAGAGCAGCGCCGCGTTATCGCCGAACTGCGTGAGCGCTCGATCGACCCCGACGTTCCTCCTGCGTTCGGACCCCATATCGCGCGCCTGCGCGAAGCGGGGGCTTCCGCCCAGGTCGTGGAGGCCGAGCTTTCGGGCCTTCTGCTGGCCGACCGTCTGCTCGAAAGCGAATCCGACGAAGCGGCGTCGATCGAGCAGTTCTTCGCGTTGCTGGAGAAATCCGATGCGGTCGAGCGGTACGCCGAGCTTAACGAATCGCTCTATCGCGTGCCCGCCGACGCGTCCGATGCCGTGCTTGCCCGGCTTGCCGATGAGCTCGTCGCGTTCATGGTGCCTTTGCTTGAAAGCGGATGCGCGCAGTACGGGTGGGATCTTTCGCAGGAAAGTATCGAGGCAATGGCCGCGTCTTCCGCGCTGGCGGATGCGTGCGCATCCGGCACGCCGCACGTTTCGTCGTCCGGAGTTTCATCGGAATCGGCGGCGTGCAAGACGGGCGGTCCGCATTGCCACGACGCCGACGCATCGGGGCTGTTCCGCACCGTCGAATCCGAGCGCGCCCGTGCGATTTTCGACATGTACGACCATGAGGCGCTGAATGAAGCCCAGCGCAAGGTGAGCGAGCTCGTCGTGGAGGGCGTTTTGGAACGCCTGATGAAAAAGGGATAGCGCGCATCGAACGGGGCGGCCTTTCGTGCGTTTGCTTTGCGGCGGGAATGCGGCCCGGCCGATCTGCCGCATTCGCGGAGCCCGTCGACTCGTTCGAAAAATCTTATTGACCCCGACGTAACGTCATAGTTTTTCATGGAGACGCTTCTTCGAAGGTTCGTATCGAGAAAGGAATGCTCCATGACGAAACTCAGGGCCACGGTGCCCTTCGTTGCATCGAATGCGCTTTCCCTTTTGGGAAATTCCATCGCGGGCGTGGTTTTGCCGCTTGTGCTGCTGGCGAAAACGGGAGATGCCTTGGCGGCGGGCACGCTTGCCATCGTGTGCGCGCTGCCCCAGATTCTTGCGGGCCTGCTCGGCGGAGCGCTGCTCGATCGCTTCAACCGGCGCGACCTCTCGGTGCTTTCCGACCTGGTGTCGGCGGCGTCGATCGCCGCGCTTCCCCTGATCGACGCCACGGTGGGCTTGTCGTTCGGGTGGTTCGTGGCATGCGGCATCGTCGGCGCGATCGGCGACGTTCCCGGCATGACCGCGCGCGATACGCTGCTGCCCGCGGTTGTTTCCCACGACGGCCTCGACCTGCAGCGCTTCATGGGGGTGACGCAGTCTATCGAGGGGCTGACGGTGATCGCAGGCCCTGCCGTCGCCTCGCTGGGCATGGGCTTTCTGGGCGCCGCGAATACGCTCTGGCTTACGGCGGCCCTTTCGGTCGCAGCGGCGGCGACGACCCTGTTCGTTCCCCGTGTTGCGGGCATGCCGCCGCTTGCGAACCGTGCCGCCGCCCCGAAGCGGGGCATGCTCCGCGCGGCCGCCGACTCCACGAAGGAAGGCGTGCGCGTGCTTTTCAGAAGCGATGCCGTGCTGCGTTCTTCGGTGGTGCTCGGCCTGTTGATCGTGACCGTGATGGGAAGCTATCAGGGCATGGTGCTGCCGGTGTTTTTCACGCAGCAGAACGCCCCGGCGCTTTTGGGCTATGTGCTTTCCGCCATGTCGGTGGGCGCTTTGGCGGGGTCGCTTCTGTACGCCCGTTTCGCTCCTGCGCTCAAGCGCCGTACGTGGTACGTGCTGTCGTTCGCGGGCATGGCGGCAGGCGTGGCGGCGCTCGGCTCTCTTTTTTCCTACGAGGCGCTGTTCGCCGGCGCGGCTCTTCTGGGGTTCGCATCGGGGCCGGCATCGGCGCTGCTCGGCTATTACATGTACGGGCTTATCCCCGACGTGCATCGCGGCGCGGCGTTGGGAACGCAGAATTCCTTGATGCTCATGGTGGCTCCGGTTGCCGTATTCGGCTCGTCGCTCGCCATCGAAGCGATGGGCGTTGCCGCGACGTCGCTTGCGTTGGCTGCGGCGTGGCTCGCGCTGACCGTGTATGCCCTTGCGACGAAGGCCATGCGAAACATCTAGACCGCCTCGGGCGATGCCCCGTTCGCCCGCACGGCTGCGCGAACGGGTGGGCGTCTGCACGCCCGCGCGCGCCGCCGTGCCGCTGCGGGCGTGCAGGCGCTGCATGTCCGATCGCCGGCCGCCAACCTGCCTTTCGCGCCATGTTTCGCTCTTGCGCGATCAGGCCGCTTCGACGTGGAGAAGCTTCGTTATATCGGCCGCCGCTTTCGTGCGCGGCGCATGGGCTTGCGGCCCGTGCGCTATGATGCGCATCGAAAAACAGCGATCGCGGCGCCATGCCGCGCAAACGGACATCGCGGCTTCGCGCCGCGCAAGAGGGAGCAGGCATGCCACGTTTCTTTCCCGATTCCACCCTGGTGTTTTCAGGGCTGGGCTACGGAGCCGACGGCCCGTATCTGCAAATGAACGACCTCGAGGCGCAAAAGCAGATGCGCCTTCCCGTGCTCGGCCGCACGTTCACGCTCAAAAAGCTGCCGCAGCGTTATTGCATCGGCCCGTTCGATTTGAAAACGTACGAATCGAGCGCATGCCCGCTGATGACCGAGCTTCCCGATGCCGCCACGTATAGCGACGACATGTGCCCCGCCTGTCGCGAGGCCACGGGCTTCAACCCCGCGTTCTACAACGCCGACGCCATCTCGCCGCAGCAGCGCGCCTACAACCTGACGCCCCATTTCGTGTACATGGCGTATTTCTCGCCTGCGCATCTGAAGGTGGGCATCTCGTCGGAAACCCGCGGCATCGAGCGTTTGCTCGAGCAGGGCGCGCGCGTTGCGGGCATTCTCAAGCGCTACGCCAACGCCGACGAGGCGCGCTCGCTCGAGGCGAAGCTGTGCGCGCAGGACGGCATCTTGGAAACGATGCGCCTGGGAACGAAGAACAAGCTGCTCAGCGAGCCGTTCGATGCCCGAGCCGCTATGGATTGCGTGCTTGAGACGGCCCGCGCCCACGGAGTGGAGCCCGAATGCGGCGTGCTCGATCTGACGCCGTATTATTTCGGAGAAGGCGCGCAGGTGCCCGAGCTCATCCAGCTGCCCGACGGCTCGCCGAGCGATGCGTGCGCCGGCCGCTGCGTGGGCATGGTGGGCGGAACGCTTGCGCTCGAGCAGGACGGCAACGTGTTCGCGGTGCTGGTGAAAGACTGGGAATCGCACGCCGTCGAAATCACCGTGGGCGAAGTGCTGGTGGAATACGAGTACGAGCCGCAGCAGATGGGGCTGTGGTAATGGCGCGCGGCATGACGCTCGACAAGGTCGAGCAGGGCAAAGATGCCGTCATCGCGTCGGTCGAGTGCGCCGAGCCTTCGCTGCGCAAGCATATCCTGGACATGGGCTTGACGCCCAGCACCGAGGTCACGTTCGTCAAATGCGCCCCGATGGGCGATCCGATGGAGGTGCGCCTGCGCGGTTACGAGCTCACGCTGCGCAAGGAGGACGCCGCCCATATCGCCGTGCGCGATGTCCACGACGCCCACGACCTGCGCCGCGTCAATCCCGATCAGCGCGAGACGGCGCACCCCGGCAAGGGCGAGTCGAAAACCTTCCGTCCGCGCGGGCAAGGGCGCGTGAAATCCGACGCCGAGCCGCTCACGTTCGCGCTCGCAGGCAACCAGAATTGCGGCAAGACGACGCTGTTCAACCAGCTTACGGGTTCGAACCAGCACGTGGGCAACTTCCCTGGCGTCACGGTGACGCGCAAAGACGGCACGATCCGCAAGCACGACAACGCCACGGTGGTCGACCTGCCGGGCATCTATTCGCTTTCGCCGTATACGGGCGAAGAGGTGGTCACGCGCGAGTTTTTGATCGGGGAATCGCCTGACGGCATCATCAACATCGTGGACGCCACCAACATCGAGCGCAATCTGTATCTGACGCTGCAGCTGATCGACCTGGATATTCCCATGGTGCTCGCGCTCAATATGATGGACGAGGTCACGGCCAACGGCGGCACGGTCGATATCAACGCGCTCGAATCCATGCTCGGCATTCCGGTGGTGCCCATCTCGGCCACGAAAGGCGAAGGCATCGACGAGCTGGTCGACCACGCCTTGCACGTGGCGCGTTTCGGCGAACGTCCGGGACGTCAGGATTTCTGTCGCCCCGACGCGGCCGACGGCGGCGCGCTGCATCGCTGCATCCACGGCATTTCCGAGCTGGTGGAAGACCATGCCGTGCGCATGGGCGTTCCCGTGCGCTTCGCCGCCACCAAGCTGGTGGAAGACGACGCGCTCGTGCGCGACGCGCTGCATCTGGACGAGAACGAGAAGCGCGCCATCGAGCATATCGTGTCGCAGATGGAGCGCGAGGGCGGAGCCGACCGCATGGCCGCGCTTGCCGACATGCGCTTCCGCTTCATCGAAGACGTGTGCGACGCCACGGTGGTCAAGCCGGCGGAAAGCCGCGAACACAAGCGTTCGGTGGCGATCGACCGCGTTCTGACGGGGCGCTTCACCGCGTTGCCGGTGTTCGTGGCCATCATGGGCGTGGTGTTCTGGCTGACGTTCGGCGTGGTGGGCGCGGCGCTGCAGGAGTGGATGGATGTCGCCGTAGGTTGGGTGACCGACCTTGTTGACGCGGGCCTTTCGGCCTGGGGCGTCAACGAAGTGGTGCATTCGCTCGTGATCGACGGCGCCTTCGCGGGCGTGGGAAGCGTGCTGAGCTTCCTGCCCATCATCGTGGTGCTGTTCTTCTTTCTGTCGCTTTTGGAAGACTCGGGCTATATGGCTCGCGTGGCGTTCGTGATGGACAAGCTTTTGCGCAAACTGGGTCTTTCGGGCCGCAGTTTCGTGCCCATGCTTATCGGCTTCGGTTGCTCGGTGCCGGCGATCATGGCCACGCGCACGCTTCCGTCCGAGCATGACCGCAAGATGACCGTCATGCTGACGCCGTTCATGAGCTGTTCGGCGAAGCTTCCCATATACGCCCTGTTCACGGCAGTGTTTTTCCCCGACCACGCGGTGCCGGTGATGATTTCTCTGTACCTGATGGGCATGGTCGTGGGCGTGCTTGCGGCGCTGGTGCTCAAGCGCACCGCGTTCAAGGGCGACCCGGTGCCTTTCGTCATGGAGCTGCCGAACTACCGTTTGCCGTCGTTGGGCAATATGGGGCGTTTGGTGTGGGACAAGGCGAAAGACTTCCTCACCCGCGCGTTCACGATCATCTTTCTGGCGTCGGTGGTCATCTGGTTCTTGCAGACGTTCGACGTGCGCCTGAACGTGGTGGCCGACTCGGCCGACAGCCTGCTGGCATTGCTCGGCGGCCTGATCGCGCCTGTGTTCGCGCCGTTGGGATTCGGCGATTGGCAGGCGTCCACGGCGCTGGTCACGGGATTTGTGGCCAAGGAAAGCGTGGTAAGTACGTTGACGGTTCTGCTGGGCAGCGCATCGGCGATATCGGGGCTGTTCACGCCGCTCACGGCGTTTTCGTTCCTGACGTTCGCGCTGCTCTATACGCCGTGCGTCGCGGCTATCGCAGCGGTGAAAAACGAGCTCGGCGGCAAAAGCGCCGCGGCCGTGGTGGTCATGCAGTGCGGCGTGGCCTGGCTTGCCGCGTTCGCCGTGCGTATGGCGGGCATCGCGCTCGGCCTGGGATAGGCCGCGGCGCCCGCCGCCCCCACGGCGTCCGACCCGCATCGGGCGGCCTTCGCGAAGGGCCGGCTTCGTTGCGGGCAGGGCGCGCTCACGCGTCGCGTTTCGGTTCGCGTGCCGCATCGCCGATGCTTCGGCTCCTCGGCCGCCCGCCAAGCTCTTTCGCGGCGCGCATTCGTCGGAAACGCAACGGTCGCGCGGCCGCATGCGGCTTACGTCCGCTTCCTGACTATAATGAGGAAAAAAGGGCGTCGCCGCGCGGCCCGTTTCCTACGGTCGGGCGAAGCGCGGCATTCGCGCCCTCGGACGAACCCGACCCACGGAGCGTGCTGCCATGGCTTTTGTCGAATTCCGCGATGTGCGCAAAATCTACCATATGGGCGAAGTGGAGGTGGCCGCCGCAGACGGCATGACCTTCGATATCGAACGCGGCGAGTTGGTCGTGGTGGTGGGGCCGTCCGGATCCGGCAAAACCACGCTGCTCAACATGCTCGGCGGCATGGATTCGTGCACGTCGGGGTCTATCAAGCTCGACGGCCGCGAAATCAGCGCGTTCAGTGCCAAGGAGCTCACCGATTATCGCCGTTACGATATCGGTTTCGTGTTCCAGTTCTACAACCTGGTGCAAAACCTCACGGCGCTCGAGAACGTCGAGCTTGCCTCGCAGATCTGCCGCGACCCGCTTCCCGCCGCCGAAGCGCTCGAAGAGGTGGGCCTTGCGCATCGCATGGGCAATTTCCCCGCGCAGCTTTCGGGCGGCGAGCAGCAGCGCGTTGCCATCGCCCGCGCCCTTGCGAAAAACCCCAAGCTGCTTTTGTGCGACGAGCCCACGGGCGCCCTTGATTACAAGACGGGCAAGGCCATCTTGAAGCTTTTGCAGGACACATGCGTGCAGACCGGGAAAACGGTGGTGCTGATCACGCACAATTCGGCGTTCACGGCCATCGCCGACCGCGTCATCCATATCAAGGAGGGCCGCGTGGAATCGGTCGAACTCAACGCGCATCCCGTAGCAGCCGAAACCGTGGAATGGTAGCGCTATGAAGAGCATGTTCAGCAAAGGCGTGGCGCGCTCGATCACGCATTCGCTCGGACGGTTTTTGGCCATTGCCGTCATCGCCGCCCTCGGCACGGGATTCTATGCCGGCCTGCGCATGACGGGTCCCGATATGCGCCTTGCGGCCGACCAATACTTCGATGCCACTTCCATGGCCGATTTGCGCGTGGTGTCCACGTTGGGCTTGAGCGACGAGAGCATCGGGCTTTTGCGCGATGTCGAAGGCGTCGCGGCCGTCATGCCCGCGCATGAGGTGGACGTGCTGGCCGAAGTGGAAGACGTGCAATACACCATGCGCGTGCAATCGTTCGACGCGTCGGCGGCGCGTGCGTCGGACACCTCCGACGGCGAGCATGCCTATTCCGACGACGCCTCCTATCTGAACAGGCCGATCCTTGTTTCGGGGTCGTGGCCCGAAGGTCCGGGCGAATGCGTGCTGGCCGCCGATGTCGTGATGGAGGGCGACGTTGCCGTGGGCGATGTCGTGACGGTGCTCGAAGGCACGCAGGATATCGACGACACGCTTGCAACGCGCGAATATACGGTGACGGGCTTCGTACGCTGCTCGTATTACGCTTCGCCCACCAACCTGGGAACCACATCGCTCGGCAGCGGCTCGATCGACCAGGTCGTCTTCGTCGATACGGCGGGATTCGCCGCCGATACGCCTTATACCGAGGCGTTCGTAGCCGTGGAAGGGGCCGCCGACGAGGCGGCGGGAAGCGACGCCTATCAGGAAAAGGTCGATGCGGTCGCGCAGCGCATCGAAGATTCGGGCCTTGCCGCCGTGCGTCTTGACGAGGTGAAATCGACCGCTCAAGAAGAGCTCGACGAGAAGCGAGCGGAATACGAGGCGCAGCGCGCCGATGCCGAAACGCAGCTTGCCGACGGGGCGGCCGAGCTCGACGACGCCCGCGCGCAGCTCGACGACGCGGCGTCGCAGCTCGAAAGCGGGCAGGCGGAGCTGGATGCGGCGGCTGCGACGATCGCCGCAAGCGAGCGGCAGCTCGCCGACGGGCAGCAGGCTTTCGACCAAGGGGCCTCCCAGCTCGCCGACGGGCGCGCAACGGCGGAATCGCAGCTCGCCGATGCGCAGGCGCGGCTCGACGACGCCCAAGCGCAATATGACGACGCGATGGCGCTGCGCGACGAGCTTGCGGCGCAGCGCGTCCAAGCGCAGGCGAGCCTCGATGCCGTGAACGCCGCGATCGCCGAGAACATGCCCGTGATCGAGCAGGGCATCGAGCGCGCCCAGCGCATCATCGACGGAGCGAACGAGAACATCGCGGCGCTCGATCCGGCCGATCCCGAATACGACAAGAAGCTCGCGGCGTTGCAATCGTGGCTTGCCGCGGGGCAGAAGGCGCTCGCCGAGCTGCAGGGCCAGAAAGACGAGCTGCTTTCCCGACAGGAGCAGCTTGCCCGGGCGCTTGCGCAGATCGATGCGGGCATCGCGCAGATCGACGGGCAGACGGCGGGCGTGCCCGAGCAGCTTGCCGCCGCCCGCGACGAGCTCGACGCCCGGCGCGCGGCGGCCGAAGACGGTTTCGCCGCGGCGCAGGCGACGCTCGATGCGTCGGCCGCCAAGCTGGCCGACGGCCGCGCGCAGCTTGCGGCAGGTCGGGACGCGTATGCCGTAGGCGCCGCCGAGCTTGAAGGCGGCAAGGCCGACTACGCCGAAGGCCTTGCATCCTACGAGGCGGGCAAGGCGGAATACGACGAGCGCAAAGCCGACGCCGAGGCGCAGCTTGCCGATGCCGAAGCGCAGCTCGATGCGGCACAAGAGGAAATCGACGCGCTTGAAGCGCCCGAAATCATGGTGCTCGACCGCACGAAGAACATCGGCGCGGAAAGCTTCCGTTCCGATGCGGCCCGTATCGACCGCATCGCCATGGTGTTCCCGTTCATCTTCTTCCTGGTGGCGGCGCTTGTGTCGCTGACCACCATGACGCGCATGGTCGAAGAGGAGCGCGTGCTTATCGGCACCTATAAGGCGCTCGGCTACAGCAATGCGCGCATCACGTCGAAGTATCTGGTCTATGCCGCGGTGGCGAGCGGCGTGGGCTCGATCGCGGGCATCGTGGCGCTGTCGCTGTTTTTGCCGTATTTCATCATGAACGCCTATGCGATCATTTACGCCGTGCCGCCGCGTCCCGTGCCGATCGATCCCGGCTTGGCGTTGCTTTCGGCGGGGCTCGGCGTGGGCATCACCGTGGCCGCCACGTGGTTCGCCGCGGCTTCCACGCTGCGCGAGACGCCGGCGTCGCTCATGCTGCCGCGCGCCCCGAAGGCGGGCAAGCGCATTCTGCTCGAACGCGTGAAGCCCCTGTGGAGCCGCATGTCGTTTTCCTGGAAGGTGACGGCGCGCAACATATTCCGGTACAAACGCCGCTTCTTCATGGCGGTGGTGGGCATCGCGGGCTGCACGGCGCTGCTGCTGACCGGGTTGGGGCTGCAAAACGCCATCAACGACATCATCGACAAGCAGTTCGGCGAGGTCTACCACTACAACATGGTGGTGCGCGAGGCCGACGACGTGTCGGACGAAGACGCCGGCAAGGCCGAACGGATCCTTGCCGATGCGGGTCTTGGCGCATCGTATGAGCTGGCCCATACCGAGAATATGCTGGCCGCCCGCCCCAACGACCCCGACGGCGAGCATCAGCGCTTCGAGCTGGTCGTGCCCGAGAATCCGCAGGCTTTCGCGGAGTATGTGACCATGCGCGAGCGTTTGGGGCATGACCCTATCGAGCTCGACGGCGAGGGCGTGGTGGTCAGCGAGAAGCTTGCCAACGAGCTGGGGCTTGCGAAAGGCGACGCCATCATGCTCTTCGACGAAGACGCGGTGGGCAACGCCACGGGCGCCGGGCGCGAAGCGCGCATCGCCGGCATCATGGAAAACTACGTGAGCCAGTATGCGTTCGCCACGCCCGAGGCGTTCGATGCCCTGATGGGCGAGAAGCCGCAGTACACGACGCTGTTCGTGAAAGCGGCCGACGACGAGGCTTCCCGCAGCGCGCTTTCCGACGAGCTTCTGGGGATCGACGGGGTGAAGACGGTCGGCTTCAACGACGAGACGATCGATTCGTATCGCACGATGCTCAAGAGCGTCGACGCCGTGGTGGTGGTGCTCGTGATCGCCGCGGCGGCGCTTGCATTCGTGGTGCTGTACAACCTCACGAACATCAACATCACCGAGCGCCAGCGCGAAATAGCCACGCTCAAGGTGCTCGGCTTCAACCCGCATGAGGTGAACGCCTACATCTATCGCGAAACGCTGCTGCTTTCGGCGATCGGCGCGCTGGTAGGCTGCGTGCTCGGCATTTTCATGGAGGGCTTCGTGGTGATGACCGCCGAAGTTGACCAGGTGATGTTCGGCCGCGAAATCCACGCGCTGAGCTTCGTTATCGCCTTCGCGCTCACGATGCTGTTCTCGGTGCTGGTCACGTTCTTCATGCGCAAGAAGCTTTCCGACATCGACATGGTGGAAAGCCTGAAGTCGGTCGAATAGCGCGGAAGGGCCCGACGCGAGAAGGGCGGCCCGGTCCGCGCAGGCGCCCGGCCGGGGGCGGGGTATCGCACGGGGAAGGGCTCGCGTGTCGTCTGCTCGTCTTCATGCGACACCGCGATGAGACAACGAAGGAGGGCGGCCTGCGCGGCCGCCCTTCTTGCGTCCATGGCTTCGCTTCGCGCGCGATGCGTTCGCGCTTTACAGCGCCGCGAGGTCTTTGCCGAGCAGATACGGCAAGGTGCAGCAGCATGCGCCGAGGTTTTGGCCGGGAAGGCCGAAGTTGTACGTTCCTGCGAAGAAGTCGCCGATCATGGTGCCGACGCAATACAGACCCTCGATGGGGGTGTCGTCCTCTTCGCAGATCTGCAGGTTCTCGTTCGTTCGCAGTCCGCCCATCACGCACAAAAACGTGGAGCCCACCGTTTTGGCCCCGTAGAACGGCGGCGTGGAAATGGGGAAGAGGATATCAGGGTTGACCTGGTATTCTTCGTCGTAGCCCTGTTCGGCGTAGGCGTTGTAGCGCTCGATGGACGCCAGGGCGTTTTCCTTGTCCAGGCCGTCGAGCTGGTCGATGAGCTCTTCGAGCGTATCCGCCTTGAAATACGTTCCTTCTTCGACGTTGGCATCCCATCCGGCGACGAGCTCTTCGGGGGTCAGGGGCTTTTGCGGGGTGACGTTGCCGTAAGAGCACCCGAGCGTTTCCCATTCTTCCTGCGTGGTTGCGTAAGCGCTGTCCCAGATTCCGTATCCGGTGGATTCGGGCTGGTTGAGCAGCGACATGGCGCCGAAGGCGAAGTTGGTGTTTTCGTTCTGGAAGCGTTTGCCGTTCTTGTTCAGGTTGATGCCCCAGAAGTTGTCGATGACGGCATGGGCGGGGCCGGCGACGCCGCCGTTGATGGCGCAGGGGTTGGGGTAGACCTTCTGCCAGGCCGCGCCGATCCACAGGCCCATCTTCTGACCGTCGCCCGGCATGAGGCCGGAATAGTTCATGCCTGCGTCGAAATCGACGTTCTCGTCGCCGAACTCGAGTTTGTCTTTGAACATCTCATAGGCGTACGGAGCGTATTTCGCCATCATGTCGCGGTCTTTCGAGAAGTCGCCCGTAGCCAAGACCACAGCTTTCGAGGCCTCGTATTTCGCATACGAGCCGTCTTCGCGCCGGCAGATGACGGCGCTGACGCGGCCCGTGTTGTCGTCGTCGCGAACGAGCTGCACGGCGCGGTTCTTGAAGTAGATTTTCTTGCCGAGGTCGTTTTCGAAGATGTCGGCGTAGGTTTTCGCGCACAGCGGAGCGCCCTGGAATACGCCGAGGGGGTTTTCGTCGTTCCAGAAATTATGCACCGAAGGCGGGGCGGCGAGCGTGCCGTCGGGATCGGTGTAGGGCGGCTCCAGGTTGACCTTGAGGCCCTTGCTCGTCATTTTCTCGATCATCCAGTCCATCGACTCGCCGCTGTGCTTCAGCCAGCGGGACCACTTCATCTTGTCCATGCAGTAATAGCCCGCGAGCTGTTCGATTTTCACGTGCTCGAGCGCGTCTTTCGGCGAGTAGTCGATGCCCATTTCCTTCTGGTATTTCGTGCCGATCGCCTGGTTCGATCCGCCGCGGGAAATGGCGGTGGTGCCGGCGCTCACCACAATGACGTCGAGTCCTTCTTCGGCGGCCGAAACGGCGCAGCACATGCCGGCCATGCCGGATCCCACGACGACGACCTCGGCCGAAATCGTCTCGGCGAAGTCGGTGATGGGCTCGGGAGCCACCTCGAAGCTCCAGGTTCCTTTGTCTATGACGCTTTCGGCGGTAAGGGCGCCGTCTGTCGTGTCGCCGGCCTTTTCGGGCGAGTTCGACTGGGTGGGAGCGCATCCCGCCATCATGGTTCCCAACGCTCCTGCGGCGCCGATGACGCCTGCTCCTTTGAGGAAATCGCGCCTGTTCATGCTCATGATGAATCCTCCTTGTCCTGCGGTGCGAATGCGTCGAAGGGGCGAAGAGGCCGCGACGGGAGGGGAGGGGCAACCCCTTCGCTATTCGACGCATCGAGCATACGGTCTTGCGCCTTTTCTTCCTTCACTCGAAGCGTGGCTTTTGGCTTTTCGGCTTCACATAAAGCGGGTGATTTGGATAAAATCGCAGGTCGCTGCAATGGTCGTGCATGGCATCGAATGATGCGTGTGCTTTATGGTGAAAGCGGGGCGCTTCGTTGCGACGAAGCGCCGGCCCGTCGTCGCGCAGGGTTTCGCCTATATCGGCGTCGGGCTTAGAGGAGGGAGACGGCGTGCAGGGGAGGATCGTTCATGTGCTGCTTGCCAGCGTGGGGTATGCGTGTTTTCTCGCGCTTAATTCCTTTTCGCTTTGGGAGTTCGACCTTCTGCCCCGCCAGGCGCTCGGCGAGCAGGCGTCGTCTTCGTGGGGCGCGTCGCTTGCGCTGAGCAACGCCGTGTCCTTTTTCATCCTTGCCGTATGCTCCGCTTTGGGCCCCGCCCGCTTTGCGCGTTCCGTCTATCCGCTGGCGTGCGCGTCGACGCTGTCGGCCATGGCGTGCGTGGCGGGCTTCCTGCTCGCAGGCCCGCTTGCTTTCGTTGCGGCGGGCGGCGCGCTTATGGGGTTTGCGACGACGTGCTTCTTTTTCTGCTGGCTTTTCGTCTTCAGGCATGAGGGGCCGTCGTTCGCCCAGGTAGAGATCATTGCGGGATCGGTGCTTTCGGCCGTTCCGTTCATCGCGTTTTTCACGCTCGATTCATCCGCCATCTCTATGACGCTGTGCATCCTCGCCATGGCGACGATCGGATTTTTCGCCTTGGAGATGAAAGGCGCCACGGTGCGTTTCAGCGTCGACGTCGATCGGCGGCAAGGGCCGCGCGGCAGGTTTTCTGCCGTGCGAGGGTTGTGGCGTGCGTGCCTGTGCTGTTTCGCGGTCGGTTTCATGGCCCCTGTGGTCTCGGGGCTTTCCGATGTGGTGTTCGGGGAAATGAACCTTGCCGACCAGGCGTTTCTCGTTCATTCGGAAAACGTGCTGGCGGCGCTCGTCGTAGGCGTCTCTTGGATCGCTCTGAAGAAAAGGCCCGACACCGTAAGGGCTTTCAGCGTCCTTTTCCCGCTTTTGACCACGGCGTTTCTTGCATTTCTCTTCGTTCCTGCGTTCAGGGGCGCGGTTCCTTATATCGGAGGCGTCGCTTTCGTGGTGTGCTCGATGACGGTGCTCATCGAAAGCGTGTCGGCGGAAGACGGGATGGATGGAAGCGCCGGGCTTTCGTACGGGCTGCGTGCGGGAGTGCTCTACGCGGCGAACGCATTCGGCAATTTCGTCGTGGGGCGCATCGGGATAAGCATGCTCGGCGAAGCGTCGATGATGCTGGTCGTGGTGGTGCTGCTCTATGGGTGCTCCATCGTCTTATACTTCATTACGCGCAAAGACCCGCGGGAAGATAAGGGCTTTCGCACCGATGGCACTTCGGCGGAAGACCTTCGAGAGATGCGAGGGGGCGCTTCTTCGGCTTCGAAGGAGTCTGCTTTTTACGACGAGGCCTTCGGCCTTGCTTCCCGCATGATAGGGAAGCAAAAAGGGCTGACCGACCGGCAGATCGAGGTGCTCGCATTGCTTGCGCGCGGCTATACGGTATCCGCCGCGGCCGCCGCGTTGTATCTTTCGGAGAACACCGTGCGAACGCATGCGAAAAAGATCTACGCGGCGCTGGGCATCCATAGCAAACAGGAATTGATCGAGCTGGTGGCCGAGGCGGCCGAGCGCGTTTGATGCGCTGCATGCTCCATGCGTATCGCCGCGTTTCGGCCGTGCGTTCGACGGCGGTTTCGCGATTTTTGCTCTGTGCCGATTGCTTCGAGGAGTAAAGCGGCGCTTCCGCCGGTCGGTCGTCTTCATGCGGGCGGGCTGCTGCGGTATGCTGCTCGGTGCTTGTTCGCGGCGTGTCCGCCGTGCGATGGAAAGGGTTGCCATGAATACGCGCTCTCGGTATTTCGGACAATCGGCGCAGCGGATCGTCGCCGACTATTTCTTGTGGCTGCATAAGGCCCGCGCCGTGGCGATCGCGGCGGCGGTGGCCCTCGGCTTGGCGGCGATCATGCTCATTTTCTCCGGCGAGGTGCTCGGCTATATCGCGTGCCTGATCGGCGTGGTGGTGTCGGCATGGACGTTCAGGGCGCGCGTGACCGGGCGTTTTCGCAGTCTGCTCGATATTCTGGGCGCCGATTGCGATCCCGAGAAATACCGCGAGGTCATCGAGCTTATCGCGCAGCGTGACAAGCGGCAGCGTTCGAAAGGCACGTGCCTGACCGAGCTTGCGCTTGCCCACTACCATGCGGGCCGCCCGATGGACGCGCTGCAGCTTCTTTCCCAGGCGACGTTCAAATCTCCCAAAAACATCCTATGGGTGCGCACGTACAACGTGGAGGCAATCGCCCGCAACGCCGCGGGCGATATCGCCGGGCGCGATGCGGCGCTCGAGCGCATTGCGGCATTTCGCGCCGGCACCTCGATCAATTCGGCGCGGCGTGCGGCGATCGACGATATTTTGCTCGGGCTGAACGTGCAATTCCGCCCCGTAGAGCAATGGGGCTCTGCCGACCTCGACTACATGCGCAAAAGCATCGCGACTGCCGATTCGCGTTTGACCTGGGTTTCCTGGAAACTGTGCGAAGCCGAATACCATGCCGTGCATGGCGAAATGCACCAGGCGCGCGCCATTCTGGACAACGTCGCCGAAGGCCCCGTCACGCCTCGCGCCGCCGCGAACATCGAACGCATCGGCGCGATGCTGTAGGAGTAGGCGCGCTGCAATCTCACGCCGTCATCGGCGATGCCCGACGTTGCGCGAGCGCTTCTTCGTGCGGGCGTGATTCGCGGCATTGTTGCGTACGTGTCCGTGAGAGCAGAGTCATCGATTCGATGGCGAAAAACGCACCCGTTCTGTGTCGAAGCCTACTTTTCCGCAAGCGCCATCTGCCTGCGGTGCAGGATGCTTTCGGCCGACATGAGCGCGATGCCCGTCCATACCAGCGCGAAGCATACGCCGTGCGCGAAGGTGAACGCCTCGCCGAAAAACGCCACGGCCAGAATAAGCGCGATGGTGGGGCTGACGTATTGCAGGAATCCGATGATCACCATGGGCACGCGGTTCGCGGCGGCGGAATAGAGCAGCAGCGGAATGGCGGTCAACACGCCGGCGAACACCATGAGCAAGCCCTCCCAGGGCTGCGCCGTCACGGCCATGGCGTCGGGCGTGGCGGGCACGAGGTCCCACAGCGCAGGCATCAGGGGGCCGGCGCCGAAGATCATGCCGCCCAGAATGCCCGTGATCACCGATTCGAGCGCCATGCCGGCAAGCGCGGGGTATCCCGCCTTCTTCTTCACCGCTCCGTATGCGGAAAACGACAGCGCCAAAGCGAAAGCGATCCAAATATCGCCTCCGTTGACCGCGATGAAAAACGTCACGCCCACGGCGGCCAGCCCGAAGGCCACCTTCTGCATGCGCGTCAGGCGCTCGTGGAATACGATCAGGCCGAAGAGGATGTTGAACAGCGGGCACAGATAGTAGCCGATGCTCGTTTCCAGCAAATGGCCGCTGTTGGCCGCCCAGATGTAGACGCCCCAGTTCGCCGACGTGAGCACGCCCGACGCGATGAACGTGCGCAGCGCCCGCGGATCGCGCATCAGATACAGAAAGCGGGTGCGTTTGACGAACGAGCACAGAAGCACGATGAACACGCACGACCACACCATGCGGCAGGTGAGCACCAACAGCGCCGATTCGCCCGAAAGCAGGCGCCAATACAGGCACATGAAGCCCCACATGACCTGGCATCCCAGGGCTTCGAGGAATCCGGTGCGGTCGAGTTTTTCACGCGTTTCGGCGGTCATGCGATGCGCTCCTATTTCGTGCTATTGCGCAGTTTGGGAATGAAGTGCGAGGCGAAGCCCTTCTTGCGTCCGCGATTGCGGTTTTTCACGTAGATGAACCCGATGATTGAGAACGTGACGGCGCCCAGGAAATTCACGAACAGGTCGGCCATGGAATCATGCAGGCCGATGTCGAGGTATCCGTTGGGGATATCGACCACCTCGCCCGATGCCAGCGTGATCTGCGTGCTGACGATGTCGGGCACGGGAATGGCCACGTTGCTGTTCGTGGGGTCGAGCGTGACGGAGTTGAAGGCGGCCACGATGGTGTCTTTCTGCATGTCGAAGCCGACGAACGAATCCACCGCGTATTCGAACAGCTCCCACATGGCGCCCGCCGTCATAGAGAAGCAGAAAGCCGTGATGGCCATGTAGATGGGGGTGAGCTGCAGCTTGCTGGCCTGGCTGCGGTTCAATATGTCGGCCAGGGCGAACCCGATGCCTGCGGCAAGAAAGCCCCAGGTGGTATGCAGCATGGTGTCCCAGAAGGGTATCTTCACGTAGAACGCGTCTATCTCGCCCAGGATTTCCGCCGCGAAGACGAAGCACAGGATGATGCTTTCGAGCACGCTGGGAATGTCGATGGAGAGCCTGCGCTCAAGCATGCTGGGAATCCAGAACAGTATGAACACCAGCAGGCAGAGCAGCGCATACTCGTAGCGCCCCTCGAAGATCGAGCGCACGAAAATGCCGCCCACGATCAGGCAAAGCACCACATAGAGCGCGAACACGCCCGGCTTTTCCTTCGCCGCCTTGCGGGCGTTGGACAGAAAACGCGAAACAACGGCCATCGAATGCCCTTTCTCGGACGAATGATTTTCGGCGATGACATGCCAGTATAGCAAGCACGCCGTCCGCCGCGCGAACGGCGGCGCGCTTGCGGCGTGTGTTTCTTCCGGCGCGGGGCTGCCCGCGCCCCTTTTCTTTGTCGGGTTCGCGTTCGAGGCATATAATCCGAAGGCCGGCCGAGTGCCGGTTGGGGAAGAAGAAAAAATCGCCTTTCATGCAAAGAAAGCGCGAACGATACGGGGTGTTTACGTGATTTCGGAACGTATTCTTACGAATTTGGTCAAAACGATGGCGAAGCGCACGCTGACGCTTGCTCCCACGCAGGAGACGCACATGCCGGAAGCGGTTCCGGGGCAGAAATACATGCTGTATCTGCATGTGCCGTTCTGCGAGCGCCTGTGCCCGTACTGCAGCTTCAACCGCTACGTCTACCGCGACGATGTGGCGCGGCCGTATTTCGCCAATATGCGCAAAGAGATGCTCATGCTCAAGGATTTGGGCTACGACATCGAGAGCATCTACGTGGGCGGCGGCACGCCGACCGTCGAGATAGACGAGCTGTGCGAAACGCTCGATCTGGCGCGCGATACGTTCGACATCAAAGAGGTGGCTTCCGAAACCAACCCCAATCATCTGGCCCATCCGTATCTTGAGAAGATGCAAGGCCGCATCCAGCGCCTTTCGGTGGGCGTGCAAAGCTTCGACGACGAGCTGCTCAAGCAGATGGACCGCTACGAGAAATACGGCAGCGGCGCGGAAATCATGGAGCGCATCGCCGAGGCCATCCCGTATTTCGAGTCGCTCAACGTGGACATGATCTTCAACTTCCCGTCGCAGACCGAAGAGATCCTGCGTTCCGACATCGAGAAGATCGCGGCGTGCGGCGCGCGGCAGACCACGTTCTCGCCGCTGTACGTGTCCAACGCCACCATGAGCAAGATGGCCGCCACCTTGGGCGCCGTGGACTACGACCGCGAACGCCGTTACTACGAGATTTTGGACGAGGCTTTGACGGGCGGCGAGCATCCGCGTTTCCGTCGCGAGACCATCTGGACGTTCAACCGCCTCGATGAGGAGGGCCACGACGACCACGCCCTGCTCATCGACGAGTACCAGACCGCTTACGTGGCGTATCCCGCCATCGGCAGCGGCTCGATCACGCACCTCGGCGACAGCCTGTACGTGAACACGTTCAGCATTCAGGAATACAACGACATGATCGGCGCGGGCCGCATGTCCATCATGGGCAAGGCGAAGCTTTCCAAGCGCGATCTGATGCGTTATCACTTCCTTTTGAACCTGTATCGCCTGCGTCTGGACAAGCGTCGTTTCAAAGACGAGTTCGGATGCGGCATCGAGGCGGGCCTTCCCGCGGAGCTTGCGTTCATGCGCCTGAACGGGGCATTCGCCACCGATACCCCCGAAGAGCTGACGCTGACGCCGAAGGGGCGCTATCTGGTGCTGGTGATGTATCGTCAGTTCTTGAGCGGCATGAACAACCTGCGCGAGCAGGCCCGCGCCGCGCTTTCGGGCCCCGAACGCCAGCTGCTGTTCGGCGACGGAACGTCTGCGTAGAGCGGAATTTCATACGTGCGTTTCCAAGGCGCGGTCGATTTCGCAGGTCGCGCCTCAGAGCCGCGGGGATTGGTCTTCGCCTTCGCTTCCGTCGCCGTGTTCGTGAGAGCCGGTTGCGCCGAACACGGGTCCGCCGACTTCGCTTGCGGCATGCTTTCCGCGCTGCGAGAACCAATACGAGCCGCTGCCGGCCTCTCCGCGGCGTTCGGGGAGCAGGTCGGAAAGCGGCACGTCGAGTCCTTCTGCAATGCGCAGAAGCGTTTGAAGCGACGGGTTCGACTTCCCCTGTTCGATAAGAAGGATCTGATTATGATGGACGCCGATCATCATGCCGAACGTGCGCAGGCTCAAGCCGGCGCGCTTCCGCAGGAATCGGATGCGCGCTCCGAGCATTGCGGAGTATTCGTCGAAGGGGGCCATGGGGGCAAGCGTATGGAGACGGCTCGCCGAGTTGTCACTTTATAATGTGACATTCCGCATATATGATGACAAAAGGGCGGGAAGCCGACGATTTCGCATCGTGCGTCTTCTGCCATGCTATCGAATATCGGCGCCGTGCGTCATGGCGCCGCGTATCGGGGGGGAGGTGCGATGGAAGGCGATAAGACCGAGCTCGATATCCTGATAACGATCCGCGACATGAACGACGAAGAATCCGGCGTCGACGACATCTTGCTCGGCTGCGCGCTGCGAAAAGACGACCTTCCTGCATTTCTTCGCGACGTGGCCGCGCTGGCGCGCTCGTACGACGGCAAGAATTTCTCGGAGCTGGCCGAAAGCGCCGACGATTCCGCCATCATCGCCGCCCACCGCCGGTGGTTCGCCGATGCCGCCCGCGATGTGGTCGACCGTGCGCAGGCCGTGCTCGACGACAGCAGCCGGCCATAGCTCCTTTTGCGGCCATGCCGCTTCTCGGCGACGAACGCCCCGGCGAAACGATGCGCTGCGCGCGAATGGCGTATCATGCGGCATCGAGCGCCATCAACTTCCAAGCCTTAAGGAGCGGCTATGAATCTCGAAGACTGGCAGACGCGGGTCGACAGCATCGATCTGGGCGACATGCGCCTGTACCACGCCTATGCGTTCAATGAGAAGACGAAGCAGGTCATCGAGGGCGATACCGAGCATCCTGACGAGCAGTACGTGCGCATGCGGTTCCAGCAGCAGCTCATGGGCACGCTCATGCAGATCGACATGGAAGAGCAGATGCGCGTCGCGCAGGAAAAGCGCCCATCCGAGGGCGAATAGCCGTCTGGGCCGTTCGTTCGCCGTATGCTCGCGGCCCGTTTCGGCGCGTGTTGCGCTCCGGTTTCTTTCCGTTCGGCTTTCCGCAGGGCGCGTTCGTGTTCGGATGTTCTGCGGTAGAATGCCCGAATCCGAAAACGAGAGGGCGGCAGGGCCGTCGCACGAAGGGGAGGGCCATGGTTCGAGAACTGCTGGGCAAGCCGGTTATCGCCGCGCTGAAAGAAGATCTGACCGGGCGCATCGAGGCGTTGAAATCCGAAGGCGTCGCGCCGACGCTTGCCATCGTGCGCGTGGGCGAGCGCGAAGACGACCTGTCCTACGAGCGCACGGCTTTGAAGCGCGCCGAGGGCCTGGGCATCGAGGTGCGCCGGTTCACGCTGGCCGACGATGCGGGCCAAGCGGCGCTCATGGATGTGATTTCCCGAGTCAACGCCGATGCAGGCATTCACGGCTGTTTGATGTTCCGTCCGCTTCCGCGCGCCTACGACGAAGAGGCGGCTTGCGAGGCGCTCGATCCCGCGAAAGACATCGACGGCATCGGACGCGCTGCGCTCGCACGCGTGTTCACGGGCCGCGGGGAAGGCTTCGCACCCTGCACGGCGGCGGCATGCTTGGAGATGCTCGACGCCTACGGCATCGAGGCGGCGGGCAAGCGCGTGGCCGTCGTGGGCCGAAGCCTGGTGATCGGCCGCCCCGTGGCCATGATGCTGCTCGAACGCAACGCCACCGTGACGGTGTGCCATTCCCGCACGCGAAACCTCGAGCAGGCGATTCGCGAGGCCGACATCGTGGTGCTTGCCACGGGCCGTGCGAAGGCGTACGGCGCATCGTGCTTTCGCGAGGGCCAGGTCGTTCTCGACGTGGGCATCAACGTGGATGCCGAAGGCAATCTGTGCGGCGATGCCGATTTCGCCGCTGCGGCGGCTGCCGTGGGCGAGGCGGGCGCGATCACGCCCGTGCCGCGCGGCATCGGCGGCGTTACCACGAGCGTGCTCATGAAGCATGTGGTGGAGGCGGCCGAAAAAAGCCTCGGCCGCGCTTCTTCCCGATAATCGGCTTTCCATGCGGCGGGCATTCTTTCGGATGCCCGCCGCTTTCTTTTCGCCCGCTATTTCGCCGGCCTTTACTTCGATTTGACGCTTCGGTCGACCCGCAGGCCGACATTTGCCTCGATCTGACGTTTCTCTGACGCGCGTTTGATAGCGCCTTCGTAGAGTTCGTTGCGGCGTTTGAACTGCAATGGACAACCTTACGAAAGGACTATCGGACATGAAATCCAAGAAACTGCTCGCGCTCGCTCTTTCCTGCGTGTGCGCTTTGGGAGCGTTCGCTTTGGCCGGATGCTCGTCGGGCGGCGATGCCGCCTCTTCCGACGGCGCGCCGCAGGGGGCCATCTCGGTCATCTCCCGCGAAGACGGGTCGGGCACGCGCGGCGCGTTCACCGAGCTTTTCAAGATCGAAGACGCCGACGGCAACGATGCCACCGCCGCCTCGGCCGTGGTCACCAATTCCACGTCGGTCATGATGACCACCGTGGCGGGCGACCCGAGCTCTATCGGCTATATCTCGCTCGGCTCGCTCAACGACACCGTGAAGGCGGTCGAAATCGACGGCGTGGCGCCTTCCGCCGAAGGCGTCAAGGACGGATCGTACAAGGTGGCCCGTCCGTTCAACGTGGTCGCGGGCAAAACCGTCTCAGACGTGGCGCAGGATTTCCTCGATTTCGTGATGAGCGCCGAGGGCCAGGCCGTGGTCGATGAGGACTACGTCTCCGTGGCCGAAAACGCGCAGCCGTACAGCGCTTCCGGCAGGTCGGGCAAAGTGGTGGTTGCGGGCTCCTCTTCGGTGACGCCCGTCATGGAGAAGCTCGCCGAGGCGTACGAGGCGCTCAACCCCGACGTGAACGTCGAGGTGCAGCAGTCCGACTCTTCCACCGGCATTCAGTCGGCCATCGACGGCACGTGCGATCTGGGCATGGCTTCCCGCGAGCTGAAAGATTCCGAGCTTTCCCAGGGCGTCGAGCCCGCCGTGATCGCCATGGACGGCATCGCCGTTATCGTGAACAACGGCTGCGCCGTGAACGGCCTGACCTCCGACCAGGTCAAAGGCATCTTCACCGGCGAAATCGCCGACTGGTCCGCTCTCGCCTAGCGCTTCGGCAGCGATATGAAAGGCATCAAAGAAACGGCAGCGAAGGTGCTTTTCACGGCCGCCGCGGGAGTGTCCATTCTCGCGGTGGCCCTGATATGCGTCTTCCTGTTCGCAAGCGGCATTCCCGCCATCGGCGAAATCGGGCCGATCGAATTTCTGACGGGCACCGTCTGGCGCCCGGCAAGCGACACCTACGGCATCTTCCCCATGATTCTGGGGAGCATCTATGCCACGGCGGGCGCGCTTGTCATCGGCGTTCCCGTGGGCTTGCTGTGCGCGGTGTATCTGTCGCGTTTCGCAAGCCCGCGCGTCAAGCGCATCCTCACGCCGGGCGTGGAGCTTCTGGCGGGCATCCCTTCGGTCATCTACGGCTTTTTCGGCCTGGTGGTGCTCGTGCCGCTTATCCGCCGGACGTTCACCGTGCAGGGCATGAGCCTGCTTGCGGCCTCGATCATCTTGGGCATCATGATCTTGCCCACGATCATCACCGTGGCACGCAACGCGCTCGATGCCGTGCCCGACAGCTATTACGAAGGCGCGCTCGCGCTCGGCGCCGACCACGAACGCAGCGTATTTCGCGTGCTGGTTCCGGCCGCGGGATCGGGCATCATGGCGGGCGTGGTGCTGGGCGTGGGCCGCGCGATCGGCGAAACCATGGCCGTGGTCATGATCGCCGGCAACCAGGTGCAGATTCCCGACAGCCTGCTCGACGGCGTGCGCACGCTGACCACCAACATCGTCATGGAGATGGGCTACGCCGCCGATCTGCATCGCGAGGCGCTTATCGCCACCGCCGTGGTGCTGTTCGTGTTCGTGCTGCTGATCAATCTGGCGTTCGCCGCGTTGAATGCGAGGTCGAGAAAATGACGGGTCTGAAACGAAACCGGACATACGGGGCGACACGTCCGGATTCCGCGATGCCGCCGCAGACGGCGGATGCTGCCGTCTCGGGGCGGACGGCTGCGGGGGCGGATGCGCAAGGGTCTTCTTGCAGGCCTGCCCGCAGGGATAGGCCCCGGCGCAAGGCGTCCTCGCGCATCCTTTCGGCGCTCGTGCGCGTTTCCGCGGCGGCCACGGCGGCGGTGTTGGCGATCATCGTGGGATACATCCTGGTCATGGGCGTTCCTGCGCTTTCGCCCGAGCTGTTCTCCGTGGAATACACCTCCGAAAACGTGTCGATGCTGCCTTCTTTGGTCGACACGCTGCTCGCCGTGCTGCTGACGCTTGCCATCGCCGTTCCCCTCGGCGTGATGGCGGCTATCTTTCTGGTGGAATACACCACGCGCGGCAGCAGGTTCGTCAAAGTCGTGCGCATCACCGCGGAAACTTTGGCGGGCATCCCCTCGATCGTATACGGCCTGTTCGGCATGCTGTTCTTCGTCACGTTTCTGGGTTGGGGGCTTTCGCTTCTGTCGGGCTGTCTGACCCTTGCCATCATGGTGCTTCCCACCATCATGCGCACGACCGAAGAGGCTTTGCGCGCGGTGCCCGACTCGTATCGCGAAGGCAGCTTCGGTTTGGGGGCCGGCCGCTTGCGCACGGTGCTTTCGGTGGTGCTGCCGCCTGCGATGCCGGGCATCCTGGGAGGCATCATCCTGTCGATAGGCCGCATCGTGGGCGAATCGGCGGCGTTGATCTTCACGGCGGGCACCGTGGCGGCCATTCCTTTGGGCGTGTTCGATTCGGTGCGCACGATGTCGGTTCATATGTACGTGCTTTCGTGCGAGGGCCTGCATATCGACGCCGCCTATGCCACTGCCGTGGTGCTGCTGGCTATCGTGGTGCTGATCAACGCGCTGGCGTCGTTTGTGGCGAAGCGTCTGACCAGGGTGTAGGAAGTCTTCGCGCGCGTCCGCCGCTTGGCCGTTATGGCGGACGCGCGGCGCATGCTTTCAAGGTGTTTGGGCCTCAATGCGCGCGCCGCAGGGGCTCGACCCGTCGCCGTCGTGCTTTCGCGCCGCAGGATGCGGCCTTCGCTTGTGCGGACGGCGGCGTCGAATCGATGGAATAGGGCGTCCGGCCGGACGCCTTCGAAGAAAGGAACGAACGCGTGAGCGAAATCACACCGGGCGCCATGGCCCAGGCCGAGGCGCCCCGCACCGCGCAGGACGGCGGGCAGGCGAAGATCGCCGTGTGCGGCCTCGATCTGCATTACGGCGATTTCCATGCGCTGCACGGCATCGACATGGACATTCCCGCCAACAAGATCACGGCGTTCATCGGGCCGTCGGGCTGCGGCAAATCCACGCTGCTGCGCACGCTCAACCGCATGAACGATCTGGTGGAAGGCTGTCGCATCGACGGCGAAGTGCGCCTCGACGGCGAAAACATCTACGCGAAGGGCACCGACGTGAACGGCCTGCGCCGGCGCGTGGGTATGGTGTTTCAAAAGCCCAACCCGTTTCCGATGAGCGTCTACGACAACGTCGCCTTCGGGCCGCGCACGCACGGCGTCAAAGACAAGGCGCGCCTCGACGGCATCGTCGAAAACGCCTTGCGAAAGGCCGCCATCTGGGACGAGCTCAAAGACCGCCTGAAAAAAAGCGCCCTGGGCCTTTCGGGCGGCCAGCAGCAGCGCCTGTGCATCGCGCGCGCTTTGGCCGTCGAGCCCGAGGTGCTGCTGATGGACGAGGCCACAAGCGCCCTCGACCCGCTTTCCACGGGCCGCATCGAGGAGCTGGCCGTCGAGCTGAAGAAAGACTACACCGTGGTCATGGTGACCCACAACATGCAGCAGGCGGCGCGCATCTCCGACATGTGCGCGTTCTTCCTGCTGGGCGATCTGGTCGAATACGGCGACACGCAGGGCCTGTTCGGCCGCCCTCAGGACAAGCGCACCGAAGACTACATCACGGGAAGGTTCGGCTAAACCATGATACGCACGATTTTCGACCACGAGCTTTCGCTGCTCGACGCGCAGATGCTGGTCATGGCCTCTTCGATGGAGGAGGCGGTGGTCTCGGCGATCAAGGTGATGGAGGAGCGCGACGCCGATCTGGCCGAACGCGTCATCGCCGGAGACGACGACATCGACCGTCAGGAGCGCGAGATAGAAAGCCTCTGCTTGAAGCTGCTGCTCACCCAGCAGCCCGTGGCGGGCGACTTGCGCCATGTATCCTCCGCCCTTAAGATGGTCGGCGATATGGAGCGCATAGGAGACCAGGCGGCCGACGTGTGCGAGACCATGCTCGGCATCGACGGTCCGCTCGATGCGCGTCTTTCGGGACATCTGCGCCGCATGGCCGAGAAGGCGTGCGCGATGGTGCATAATGCCGTTGCGGCGTTCGTGGAGCGCGATGTCGAGAAGGCCCGTTCGGTCATGGGCTCCGACGACGAGGTGGACGCGCTGTTCGACAAGGTGAAAACCGATGTGGTGGCGGCTATCCAGCACGACGCCGACCCGGCGAGCAGCCTGGTGGAGGCCCTGATGGCCGCGAAATACCTCGAACGCATCGCCGACCATGCCCAAAACGTCGCGGAATGGGTCGAATACGCCCTGACAGGCCGCTATAAAGGAGATTCGATCGGATGATCTACTACCTCGAGGATGACGAGCAAATCCGCAATCTGACGCTGTACACCCTGGCCCAGACCGGGCACGAGACGCGCGGCTTCGCCTGTGCGGCCGAGCTGTATGCGGCGCTCGAAGACGCCGTGCCCGACCTGTTCATCCTCGATGTCATGCTGCCGGGCGAAGACGGCATCTCGGTTCTCAAGAAATTGCGCGCCCGCCCCGATGCCGAAAACGTCCCCGTGATGATGCTCACGGCGAAATCGACCGAGTTCGACACGGTGCTCGGGCTCGATGCGGGCGCCGACGATTACCTTGCCAAGCCTTTCGGCATGATGGAGCTGCTTTCGCGCGTCAACGCGCTTTTGCGCCGCGTCCGCCGCGACGAGGAGCGCGCCCGGCAGGCGGCCGAGGCCGCCCGCGCCGACGTTCCTGCCGCCGTTATCGCCGATGCGGCTTCCGCAGACGTGATGGACGCGGGCCCCATCCATCTCGACGCGGCCCGCTATGCGGTCACGGTGGCGGGTTGCGAGGTGCGTCTGACGCATAAGGAGTTCGAGACGCTGCGCTTCCTCATGCACAATCGCGGCATCGTGGTGTCGCGCAGCCAGCTGCTCGACCAGGTGTGGGGCTACGAGGTGGCGGGCGAGACGCGCACGGTGGACGCCCACATCCAAACGCTGCGCAAAAAGCTCTCCGAAGCCGATCCCCAGGCCGCGTCGCTGATCGAAACGGTGCGCGGCGTGGGCTATCGCATGAAGGGCTAGCCCGATGGCCGCTCCCTGCTCTGCCCCCGAATCCGCGGCGTCCGAGACCGTCGGGTTCCACCGCGGTTCGGGGCGCATGCTTTCGCGCACCATAGCCCGCACGGTCATGGCCGCCACGGCGGCCGTCGCCGCAGCATGCGCGCTGTTGTTCGCGCTCGTGTTCTATTTCGTGGTAGACCAGCGCGCCGCCCGCGACCTCGAAGGCGAATGCGAGGCGTTCGCCGAGGTCATCGACGCGCGTTCGTCCGATGCGGCATCGGCGGTGGCGCTGCTCGAAGGCGATGCGGTGGTGGCTCCCTCCGATACGCGCGTGACGCTGATAGACGAAGACGGCTCGGTGCTCTACGACAACCGCGCCGATGCGGCGCTGCTCGAAAACCACGCGCTGCGCCCCGAGGTCATCCAGGCCATGGAGACGGGCGAGGGCGATTCGGGCCGGTATTCGGCCACGCTGGGCGAGGAGACGCTCTATCACAGCATCAGGCTCGACGAAGGACCGGTCGTGCGTCTGGCCGTCACGCAGGCGAGCGTGTGGGGCGTGCTTCAGTCGCTCGCGCTTCCGTATGCGCTGCTTCTTGCGGCGGCGGTGCTGGCGGCGTTTCTGGCGGCATGGGCCATCTCGCGCAAGATCGCGTCCGAGTTCTCGGCGGTCGATCTGGACCGGCCGCTCGAAAACGACGCGCCGCAGGAAATCGTGCCCCTGCTCGAACGCCTCGATGCGCAGAAGAAAAGCATCGACGCCCAGGCGGCCGAGCGGCGCCGATTCACGGCGAACGTGTCGCACGAGCTCAAAACCCCGCTTACGGTGATATCGGGCTATGCCGAGCTCATCGACCGCGGCATAGCCCGCCCCGAAGACGTGCAGAAGTTCGCGGGGCTCATCCACGGAGAGGCGCAGCGCATGAAGACGCTCGTCGACGAGCTGCTCACCCTGTCGCGTCTCGACGACGCGCAGGCGTCTGCGGAAAGCGCGCCCGTGGCTATGGACCAGGACGTCTCGCTCGCCCAGGTGGCGCATGCGACGGTGTCGCGTCTGCAGCCCGCCGCCGAGCGGCGCAATGTGAGCCTGCGGGTGCGCACGCCCGAGCAGGAGGGCCTGTCCGACATCGTGGTTCACGGCAATGCGCGCATGCTCGAAGAGATGACGCGCAACCTGGTGGAAAACGCGATCCGCTACAACGTGGAAGGCGGGCGCGTGACCGTCGACGTTTCGCGCGACAGGCGCGGCGCGCCCATGCTGCGCGTGGTGGACACCGGCGTGGGCATCCCGCCCGAGCTGCGCGAGAAGGTGTTCGAGCGCTTCTTCTGCGTGGACGAGAGCCGCTCGAAGGAAACGGGCGGCACGGGCCTCGGACTTGCGATCGTCAAGCATGCCGCGCAGCTGCACGGCGCCAAGGTGCGCGTATACGGCAACGACCCGCGCGGCAGCGTTTTCGAAGTGACGTTTCCCGCATAAGGCCGCTTCTGCCAGGCGTCTGCGCTCATCCGTCGGTCGAAACGCAGCGCCCCGCCGTCTGCATCGCGTTTCGCTTCCCAGGGGCGCGGCGTTTTCGAGAAACGCCGCTTCGACGCGATTTCTTCGGCATGCTTTCCCATGCGCCGGGCTACACTGATTGCCATCGTATCGGACAGAGGCGGATGAAAGGCGAGCCGTGAAACTTCTTGAAGATCGTATTGCGCGCGACGGCGTGGTGAAGGCGGAAGGCGTCCTGAAGGTGGACAGCTTCTTGAACCATCAGATGGATATCGAGCTGTTCAATGAGATGGGGGCCGAATTCAAGCGCTTGTTCTCCGATGCGCCGATCAATAAGATCCTCACGATCGAGGCGTCGGGCATCGGCATCGCGGCCATCGTGGCGCAGCACTTCGGCGTGCCCGTGGTGTTCGCCAAAAAGGCCCAAAGCATCAACCTCGACGGCGAGATGTATTCCACGCGCATTCAAAGCTTCACGCACGGCAAGGTGTTCGACGTGATCGTGTCGAAGAAGTTCATCGGCCCCGACGACCATGTGCTGATCATCGACGATTTCCTGGCCAACGGCTGCGCGCTCGACGGCCTGATCGACATCGTGGAGTCGGCGGGCGCCACGGTGGAGGGCATCGGCATCGCGATCGAGAAGGGCTTCCAGCCGGGCGGCAAGGCGCTGCGCGAGCGCGGTTATCGCCTGGAGTCGCTCGCCATCGTCGAGTCGATGGATCCCACGACGGGAACGCTGACGTTTCGTGAGCAGGGAATTTCCGCCGCATCCGATGCCCCCGCGCTCGGCGTGGTCGAGACGATCGAGGCTTAACGCGCATGAAAGAGTTCAACCACGCGGAGCTGTATAAGCTCGACGGCGACGTGCCCCTGCTGCGCTCCATCCCTTACGGCGTGCAGCATATCCTGGCCATGTTCGTGGCCAACCTGGCGCCGATCTTCATCGTGGCCGCCGCGGCCGGGATCGACGACGCCACGACAGGCTCGCTCGTGCAAAGCGCGATGCTCATCGCCGGCATCGGAACGCTGATCCAGCTGTTCCCGGTGTGGAGGCTGGGCAGCGGCCTTCCGATCGTCATGGGCATCAGCTTCACGTTCGTCACGGTGTTGTGCGGCGTGGCGGCCACGTACGGCTACAACGCGGCCATCGGCGCCATCATCGTGGGCGGCATCATCGAGGGCGTGCTGGGCCTTTTCGCCAAATACTGGCGACGCATCATTTCGCCCATCGTGGCCGCCGTGGTGGTGACTTCGATCGGATTCTCGCTGCTCAACGTGGGCGCCACTTCGTTCGGCGGCGGCAGCGGCGCGCCCGATTTCGGCTCGCCGACCAATATTGCGCTCGGCACGATCGCGCTGGTGTCGTGCTTGGCGTTCCAGATTCTCGCCAAGGGCAAAACCAAGCAGCTTTCGGTTCTGTTCGGCCTGGTGGTCGGCTATGTCGCGGCCCTTGTCATGGGAGCGGTCGACCTGAGCGGGTTCGCCGACGCAAAGCCGCTCGCCTTGCCGCAGTTCATGCCCTTCGCGCCCGAGTTCGAGCCCTCCGCCATCATCGCGGTCACGCTGATCTTCCTGGTTTCGGCAACCGAGACGATCGGCGACACGTCGGCCATTTCCATGGTGGGCCTCTCGCGCGACGTGCGCGAGAAAGAGCTTTCGGGCTCGATCGCCTGCGACGGCTTCGTCAGCTCGCTTTCGGCCTGCTTCGGCTGCCTGCCCATCACGTCGTTCAGCCAGAACGTGGGCCTCGTGGCCATGACGAAGGTGGTCAACCGCCGCGCGATCGCCACGGGCGCGGCCATCATGATCGCCGCGGGTTTTCTGCCGATCATCGGCGTGGTGTTCTCGTCGTTGCCCGAGGCGGTGCTGGGCGGGTGCACCATCATGATGTTCGGCAACATCATCGTGAGCGGCTTTCAGATGATCGCCCGCGCGGGTTTCACCCAGCGCAACATCCTGATCGCGGCGTTGTCGCTTTCGATCGGCATCGGCTTCACCCAGGTGTCCGACATCTTCGTGCTGCTGCCCGAAATGCTGCAGAACGTGTTCGCCGACAACTGCGTGGCCGTGGTGTTTTTGGTAGCCGTGGTGGCGAACCTGGCCCTGCCGAAAACCATTTCGATCGACGGCGCCGAGCTGGCGGGCGAAGCGCTCGCAGCGGGGCGTGAGGTCGCAGTCCGTGCCGTCCCCGTGACGGGGTACGCCGACCACCAGAAGCACGGGCTCCCATTCCTTCACGAGGGCCTCGACGGCCTTCCAGCGCTCGTCGTTCGTTCTGGCATGAATGATCGTGACGGGCTGCGCGCTGCGCGTGAGCGTATTGCCCGAGGCGACGCCGGTTCTGGCCAGTCCGAAGTCAAAGCAGAGTACGGTTCCTTCCTGCATGCTCGATCCTGCAAAAAAACTGTGATTATACGGCCGGGCCGCACGCCGATTCGGGAAGACTGTTGTTGCAATCACGCCGCAGCATTACAATGCCACCACCCCAGGGGACGGCGCTCCCGCGCCTCCCGTCTTCACCTCGCAGGACCCAGACATGAACATTCTGCTCACCGGCGGCATGGGCTTCATCGGCTCCCATACGGCCGTCGTGCTCATCGAGGCCGGCCATGACGTCGTGCTCTTCGACAATCTCTCCAACGCCGACCGCTCCGTTCTCGACCGAATCGAGACGATCACGGGCCGTCGCCCCGTCTTCATCGAAGGCGACATCCGCGACGCCGCCGCCATGGAGAAGGCGCTCGACGGTGTCGACGCCGTCATTCACTTCGCAGGCCTCAAGGCCGTGGGCGAATCCGTCAGCAAGCCCGTCGAGTACTACGACAACAACGTCAACGGCACGCTCGTGCTGCTCGCGGCCATGCGCAGGAAGGGCGTCAACCGCATCATCTTCAGCTCCTCGTCGACGGTCTACGGCACGCCCGAGACGCTTCCCCTCACCGAGGATTGCCCGACCGGCGAACCGACGAACCCGTACGGCCGCTCGAAGCTG
>USEZ01000005.1 GCA_900553775.1 uncultured Slackia sp.
CGATAACGCGGTGCGCATCGTGAAGGCGGCCCGTGCGGCGGGTGTCCCCGTCGTGTTCGCCGACGACGCGCACATCGCAGGCCTCGATAAGGAAATCGAGCTGTGGGGCGAGCATGGTCTTGCGGGAACCGACGGCGCCCGTCCGCTCGATGCGTTCGAGGTGCAGCAGGGCGACTACATCGTTCCCAAGCGCCGCTATGACGGCTTTTTCCAAACCGACCTCGACCTGACGCTGCGCGAGCTGGGGGTGGACACGCTGATCGCGTTCGGCGCCGACACCAATATCTGCGTGCTGCAAACCCTTGCCGGCGCGTATTTCCGCGGATACAAGACGGTGGTTCCCGCCGATGCCTGCGGCACGTTTCTGATCGGCACGCAGGAGCAGGGGCTCGAATATTTCACGCGTTGCTACGACAGCCGCGTGGTGGACACGCAGACGGTGCTCGGCTACCTGGCGGAATAGCACGGCGCACGGCGTTGCCTCGGCATACGCCGTGCCGGGGCAACGCACGGCACGGCGCTGGTATCGCAAGGCGCCGAAGACGAGAAGGGCGGTGCCGGCTCGCAAGGCCGGGCCGCTCGGCCTGTTTCTTCGCCGTTCTGCTTGCGGAGGCTTGCTGCATACATGCGGTTCGGCTCGAGGACGCCGCGCCCCCTCGAGCATGGCGGCGTCAGGATGCGTCAAAGTCGCGCTGCGAGCATGCGCGCTCTGGCGGCGCACCAGGTGCTGCCGCCGTTTTGCTGCACGTAGTCGAGCAGCCTCCGTCTTTCCGCCGCATCGGCGACGCATTCCGCCCGATGGAGCGTGGCGACGACGCGTTCGACGGGAAGCAGCCCCGGGTCTGCGAGGATTCTGTCGATGATGGCAAGCGCGGCATCGAAGTCTCCCGCACGTTCGTAGAGCAAAAGGTCGCGCAGCGGTTCGAGCTCGGCCGCATGCAGGCGTGCTTCGCGCGCGATTCTGCGGTGGTCGATTGCGCGCATGGCTTCTATATAGGCGGAAAGCTTGTCGGGGTCGCGCAGCGCGAAGGCGCAGTCCGCCATGAAGCTGTCGTAGATAAACGCGATGTCGGGAATGTCGATATCGCGTTCGAGCGTGCGGACCAGCGCGATGGCATCGCTCCATTTTCCTTGCCATAGCAGGCCGTATGCGTAATTCCACACGCCTTGCGCGTAATCGCCCGACGGCCGCCCGGCCGCAAGGAATGCCAGCATCCAACGGCAGTACAGCGCAGGGTCGCATTCGATGTCGAGCGCCGATGCCACGACGGTTTCGAACCCTTTTCGGCGCAGCATGCGCAGCACCATGCATACGGCCCCTACGCCAAGGCCTGCCAGCTGGATGGATATGGGCACCGAGAACAGCGCGCCGCCCAGGCAGACGAAGCATCCCGCCAGGCCGAGGATGCTCCAGAAGCGATAGCCCCTCATATGCACGGCGTCGACCCAGCGCAGCGATTCGCGATCGGGCTGCGCGCCGACGGTGCGGGCGATGACGTCGTATGCTTTCATGGCTTCCTTTCGAAATATCGGTTCGCGTCGGCCAAGCATAGCAACGAATGAGCGCAAGGCAAAGGCCGCGGCCGTTGTACCGCAGCGTTTCCATGAGCCGTCCACCGAATTAATCATACCTTTTTCATGTGATTTAAATGGACGGTATGCGGTCGTTTTGCTCGTTCGAACGGTCATATGCGTCGGTAGACGGCAAAATCGAGCGCATGAGACATCTCCGCCGTTTCGCCGTGCCGTTCGCCGTATCACGTTCGAAGGCGGGCTTCGCCTCTTCTACCATGGCGCTGTTTTCAAGACGGGCGTTCAAGGAGGCGAGATGTTTCAAGCGACGATCGATCCTGTTGCAGGCAGCCTGCCGCTGTCGGCTCTGACGGCATGCGTGCCGCTGCTGGTGTTTTTCATCGTGCTGGTCGGGTTCAAGGCGAAGGCCCATGTGTCGGCGCTCATCGCGCTTGCGGCGGCGCTTGTCGTGGCCGTGGCGGCGTTTCGGATGCCCGTCGAGCTTGCGCTGCTTTCCGCCACCCAGGGGTTTGTCTACGGGGCGTTTCCCATCGTCTTCATCATCGTGATGGCGGTGTGGTTCTACCAGGTCACCGTGCGTGCAGGCCGCTTCAAGGACCTGCGCCGCTTTTTCGACATCGTCGGCGGCGGAGATGTGCGCATCCAGGCCGTGCTCGTGGCGTTTTGCTTCGGCGGCCTGCTGGAGGCGCTCGCGGGCTTCGGCGCCCCGATCGCCATCACGGCCACTATGGTTCTTGCGCTGGGCGTGAAGCCTTTGCGTGCGGCGCTCGCCGTGCTTATCGCCAATACGGCGCCTGTGGCCTACGGCGCGGTGGGAACGCCGATCACCATGGCGGGCTCGATGGTGTCGGGCGGAGACGCCCAGATCGCCGCCGAAACCGCCCAGCATGTGGCGGCGCTGGTGGGAACGCAGGCTCCGCTTTTCGCGCTGGCGGTTCCCATGCTGGTGATGCTCGTGCTCGACGGGCGGCGCGGCGTGGCCGACACCTGGCCTCCCATGCTCGTCATCGGCGTGTCGTTCGCGCTCACGCAGTGGTGGTGCTCGACGCATTTCGCCTTCGAGCTGACCGACGTGGTGGCCTCGCTTGTTTCTCTCGGCATCGCCGTGGCGTTCATGCGCCTGTGGAAACCCCGGGGCGTCGACGAGGCCCGCGCGCGTTTCGGGCTTGCCCCGGCGGCCGAGGCCGACCGCGAAAGCCTGCCTGCCGTGCGCGCGTGGATGGCGCTTCTTCCCTACGTCATCGTGGTGGCGGTGTTCGCCGTCGGAAAGCTCGGCATTCCCGCGCTTTTGGCGGGCTTCGATGTGAAAATCGCCTGGCCGGGCCTTGCGGGCAACGTTCTCAACGCCGCAGGCTCCGACCCCGGCACCACGTATACGCTCAATTGGCTGTCGAACCCCGGCACGATGCTTTTCGCGGCGGGAGTGCTCACGGCGCTGCTCTACAGCGTCTTCGACGGGAAAGGGGCGTTCAAGATCACGCCCGTCGGCGCATTCGAAGAGCTTGCCTCGACCGCTTATTCCATGCGCTTTTCGGGCCTTGCCATCGTGTCGATCCTCGCGTTGGCCTACGTGATGAATTTTTCGGGGCAGACGATCGCCATCGGCCAATTCCTGGCGGGAAGCGGGCCTTTGTTCGCGTTGCTCTCTCCGGTGCTCGGATGGGTGGGGACGGCGGTCACGGGCTCGGATACGTCGGCGAATGCGCTGTTCGCAAGCCTGCAGCATGAGGCCGCAAGCGCCAACGCCGCGCTGTCTTCCACCTCGCCCGATCTGTTCCTGGCGTCCAATACCATGGGCGGCGTCGTGGGCAAGATGATATCGCCGCAATCGTTGGCCATCGCGGCGCTTGCCACCAAAGAGAAAGAATCCGCCTTGTTCAAGGCGGTGCTGCCGTGGAGCGTGGGATTTTTGGCGGCGCTGTGCGTGCTCGTATTCGTGCAGGCCACGGTATTCGCGTTCCTGCTTCCGTAAGCGTTTCGATATCGTTTCGCTTGCCCGGTGCGGGTGTACAATAGCCCCCATGTCGCGGCCGCCTCTTATCGAGGCGGCCGCTTTCGCCGGCCGACGCGCCGCGGTTTCGTGCGCGTCTTACGTCAGGGGTGTCTCATGAAGTTTTCCTCGCGTCTCGACGCGTTCGGGGATGAAATCTTTTCCACGCTCAATGCGCGCAGGCTTCAGCTCGAAGCCGAAGGGCGCACCATCTACAACCTTTCGATCGGCACGCCCGATTTCGTTCCGTTCGACAACGTGGTGGACGCCCTGACGGATGCCGCGCGCGATCCTCGGAATTGGAAATACGCGCTGGCCGATCTTCCCGAGCTCAAGCAGGCGGTATGCGATTATTACGAGCGCCGCTTCGGCGTGGCGGGCATCACGCCCGATATGGTGGCCTCGGTCAACGGCACGCAGGAGGGCGTGGGACATTTCGGCATGGCCATGCTCGACCCGGGCGATACCGTGCTCGTGCCCGACCCGTGCTATCCGGTGTTTCGCGCAGGCGCGCTGCTTGCGGGCGCGCAGCTCGCGTATTACCCGCTCAATGCCGAAAACGGGTTTCTCCCCGATGTCTCAGGCATCGATCCTGCGATCGCCGATCGCGCCAAGTACATGATCGTGTCCCTGCCGTCGAACCCGGTGGGAAGCGTGGGTACGCCCGAAGTGTACGAAGAAATCATCGCCTTCGCGCGCGAACACGATCTGCTGATCGTGCATGACAACGCCTACAGCGACATCGTCTACGACGGCCCGGCGGGCAAGAGCTTCTTCAATTATCCGGGCGCGCTCGAGGTGGGCGTGGAGTTTTTCTCGCTTTCGAAATCGTTCAACGTCACGGGCGCGCGCATCGGCTTTCTCGTGGGCCGCGCCGATGTGGTGGCGGCATTCTCGAAATTGCGCAGCCAGATCGACTTCGGCATGTTCCTGCCCGTGCAAAAGGCGGCCATCGCCGCATTGACCGGCCCGCTCGACCAGGTGGAAGAGCAGCGCATGAAATACCAGGCCCGCCGCGATGCTTTGTGCGACGGCCTCGAGTCCATCGGCTGGGACCGCCCCAACGCCCACGGCACCATGTTCGTGTGGGCGAAACTGCCGGGCGGCCGCACCGATTCGGTCGCATTCTGCGAAGAGCTGATGGAGCGCGCGGGCGTGATCGTGACGCCGGGGGCGAGCTTCGGCCCTTCGGGCGAAGGCTACGTGCGCATGGCGTTGGTGCTTCCGCCCGAAGGATTGCGTCGCGCGGTGGAGGCCATCGCGGCCGCCTCGCTGTAGCACGCTCGGCGAGGGGCGCCTGCTAGCCTTCCACCAGCATCACGGCGGCATTGACCGGCCCGTGAACGCCCACGACGCGCACGAGTTCGATGTCGGCCGTGTTCGAAGGGCCGGTGATGAAGGTCACGTTCGAAGGCATCGTCTCTGTCTTGCGCGCTTCGTTCTGGAGCCTTTCGAGGGCCTGCGCCATGTGTGCGACGATATCGCGCGTGCGCAAGATGGCTATGTGGGTCTCGGGCAGAAGGCAGATGCTTCGTCCCGACGCGCCGTCGCATACCTGCATGACCGTCGCGGTTTCGGCGATGCCCGCCTCGGCGAAGGTGATGCCGCAATCGGCCTGCGCGGCGGCGCGTTTGCTGCCTGCGGCGCCGCGCGCGTTCCAACGCGACGTCGCGATGCCCGCCGCGTCGAGCGCGCCTGCGATGCCTTCCGCGTCGACGCGCGGGTCGTCGGGCACCACCGCCGTTTTCGCCTCGAACGAGGCGGCCGTTTCGGCCACGGCGCGCGCCAGGCCTTCTGCGCTCGTACGCATGGTGCGGATGCCCACCTTGGCCGCCTCTTTTTCGAAAACGCGCACGGCCTCGCGCTCGTCCATCTTCTCGAACACGTGGCCGGGGCGCCTGGCGGTGTCGATGCGCGCGACGGATGCGGGCGGAGCATCGCGCCCGAGCGCTTCCGAAAGCGGCCGCAGGAATTGTTCGAGGGTGATGTCGCTCATCGGTCGTCCTCCTTCGTTCGCGGGCCGCCGCCTGCCTGCGCGCCCGATGCCCCGTTCGCGCCGTCGCCGTCTTCGCGCGAGGCGAAAGAGCGATTCGCCTCGCGTTCGCGCGCATGCTCTGCGAACAGGGCGCGGAATTTCTTCTTGGCAAGCAGGTCCATGTCTCGCGAGCCGGTCCATCCTTTCAGCACGGGCACCCATGCGCTCGACGGCCCCATGCGCCCGCTCTTCTCTTCGAGCAGCTTCATTCCCGGCGCGCCGATGCCTGTGGCCAGGCCGTAGAGCGTGCGGCTTGAAAGCACCTTGCCCGCCACGCCGAACGCCGCCTTTTCCGAGGATGAGACGTGGCCCTGCTCGACCATGTCGTTGCGATGGCGCAAGATCAGGCTGTTCAGGGGGATGCGCACCGGGCAGGCGTTCGCGCAGGCGCCGCACAGCGTGCAGGCGTACGGCAGCTTTTCGGCGGCATCGTATCCTTCGAGAAGCGGGGTGAGCACCACGCCCATGGGCCCCGGGTAGATCGACCCGTAGCCATGGCCTGTGATATGGCGATACACCGGACAGGCGTTCATGCATGCGCCGCAGCGGATGCAGCGCAGGATCGAGGCGTAGCCGCCGGCGGCGATGGCGCTGCGGCCGTTGTCGACCAGCACGATATGCACGTGCTCGGGGCCGTCGGCCTCGCCGTCTTTGCGCGGCCCGGTGTTCAGCGTGAACGAGCTCGTGATTTTCGCCCCTACGGCGCTGCGCACGAGAAGCTCCATCATCACATCGAGCGATTGCAGGTCGGGAACGATGCGCTCGACGCCCACCACGACGATCTGCGTTTCGGGAAGGCTCGATACCATGCGCCCGTTGCCCTCGTTGGTCACCAGCGTGCATGTGCCCGTTTCTGCGACGGCGAAATTGCAGCCCGTCACGCCCACGCGCGCGGCCATGAACTGCGGGCGCAGCGTCGCGCGCAGGAAGCGCGTTATCTCTTCGGGGTCGTCGGAGCCTTCGTAGCCGAGTTTTTCGCGGTACAGGTCGCGGATCTTCGTCCTGTCGAAATGCAGGGCGGGCACCACGATATGCGACGGCGCGTCGCCCGCCGTCTGGAGGATGTGCTCGGCGCAGTCGGTCTCGGTCGCCTCGATGCCGTGTTCGGCGAGGTATTCGTTCAGGCCGATTTCTTCGGTCATCATGCTTTTCGCCTTGACGCAGGAGGTCTCGCCGATTTCTTGGAAGATGCCGAGCACGGCTTCCACGGCATCGCCGCCTGTCGGGGCGAAATGCACCGTGCAGCCCGCGCGCCGAGCCGATTCGGCGAATTGCTTGACGTAGTAGTCGAGGTTTTTGATCACGTGGTCGCGGATGCGCGCGGCCGATGCGCGGAATTCCTCCCAGCCGACGGCCGTTTCCACCAGGGCGTCCCGTTTTCCCGAAATGACGTTTTGCGCCGTTTTGATGGCCTCGTGCTTATGCTCGTCGGCGAGGGATTTTCTCACGCGCGTCTTCAGGGGCGCGCTGTCGTAGATGACCGCCATGGACTAGGCCTCCTTTCCCGCGCCGCGCGCGTCGAGGATCTGCGCGATGTGCAGCACTTGCATGGCGGAATCCGTCTCGCCTGCGGCGCGCATGCGGTCGAGGCGGCCTTTGATGTTCATAAGGCATGCCTGGTCGGCGCCGCAGAGGTAATCGGCCCCGGTTTCCAGCGCGCAGAGCACTTTCTCGCGCACGATCTGCTCGGAAATCTCCGGCTCTTTCACGCTGAAGGTCCCCCCGAATCCGCAGCATCTGTCGGCGGCCTGCATCTCCACGTACGTCAGCCCCGCGACGCCTTCGAGCAGCGCAAGCGGCTGCCTTTCGATTCCCAGCAGCCGCGTGAGATGGCAGCTTTTGTGGTAGGTGACCGTTCCGTCGAGGTGCGCGCCCACATCGGTGACGCCGAGCACGTCCACGATGAACTCGGTGAATTCGTAGATGCGCGACGAAAGGGCGGCGAGCTTTTCGGCGTATTCGCCCTTGCCGCCTATGAAATGCGGGTATTCCTCCTTGATCGCGTACGCGCACGATCCGCTCAAGGCCACGATGGTGTCGAAGCCCTGGTAGGCGTCGATGATCTTTTTCATCATGGGCTCCGCCTGCTTGCTGAAGCCCGAATTGAACAGCGGCTGGCCGCAGCATATCTGGTCGTCGGGCAATACGATTTCGCATCCGAGGCGTTCGAGCACCCGCACGGCGGCCATGCCCACCTCGGGGTAGAACATGTCAACCATGCAGCTGGGGAAGAAGGCTATCTTCATCGCGCACCTTTCTCGTGTCGGTCGACACCCGTATGGCCTATTACCATACTATTTTTGTAGTGATTCATGATGCCGCGAAGGCGCCTCGGGGATCGGAGCGCGCGCCATCTCGTCGATATGCGGCATCGTTGGCCGGTGAACGTCGGGCATGCCGCATGCCGTTGCGCGGCGCGATGCCCGCGCGCGGCGCATTCGAGAGCCGTTTTGGTAGAATCGAGGCGCTTTTGGAATCGAACGGCCCACGGGCGCGCCGCTGCGTTCCGCCTTGCTTTTCGGGGTCGGGCGGCGCGAAGGAAGGATGGCTATGAAGGCGAGATTCGTGCATCGCTGCACCCATGTTCTCGATAAGGAAAAGACCATCGCGTTTTACGAGCAGGCGCTCGGCATGCGCGTCGTGCGCGAGATGGGCCCCGAAGACGGCTCGTGGTCGAACACGTATATGGCCAACGACGAAGCGCCGTTCGAAATCGAGCTCACCTGGAACCGCGGCCGCGTCGAGCCGTACGACAACGGCGGGCGCGACGTGCATATCGCCTTCGAGGTGGACGATTACGAGGCGGCCCATGCGCTTCACGAGAAGATGGGCTGCATCGTGTTCGAAAACCCGCGCATGAACCTGTATTTCATCGCCGATCCCGAAGGCCAGTGGATCGAGATCTATCCTGCGGGGCAATACTGAAAGCTGCGGAAACGGACGGCCGGCGGAAGGGGGTGCGCATCATGCGTATCGAAGAGAAATATCGCGCATGCGTGGACGGGCTGTCGTCGTTCGCCCGCGGCATCGGCATGACCGATGTCGTTATCGGCTTGTCGGGCGGCATCGATTCGAGCCTGGTCGCATGCATGTGCGTGGATGCGTTTGGCGCCGACCGTGTGCACGGCTACATGCTGCCGGGCCCGTATTCGAGCGAGCATTCCCTGGTCGATGCGCAGGAGCTTGCGCTCAACGTGGGAATGCGGGCCGAGCGCATCTCGATCGACGAGCCGTTCTCGGCATTCGTCGACGTGCTGGGCGAGCATTGCATCATGGCGCGCGGCCTGGCGGCCGAAAACACCCAGGCCCGCTGCCGCATGGTGGTGCTGATGGCGCTGTCCAACGCGCACGGATGGATGATGGTGAACACGGGCAATAAAAGCGAAGCCATGATGGGCTATTCCACGCTGTACGGCGACACGGCAGGCGCCTATGCGCCGATCGGCGGGCTGTACAAGACCGACGTGTTCGCGATGGCGCGCTGGATTAACGAGACGGCCCGTGCGAGCGGCGCGGCCGCGCCCATTCCCGACCGTGTGCTCGTCAAGCCGCCGAGCGCCGAGCTTGCGCCCGACCAGCGCGACGAAGATACGCTGGGCTCGTACGCCGAGCTCGACCGGCTGCTGATCGACTACGTCGAGCACGGCATGGGCCGCGAGGCGCTTGCGGCGGCGGGCTACGACCCGGCCGAGGTGGAGCGCGTGACGTCGCGCGTGGACGCCTACGCGTTCAAGCGCGCCCTCGAGCCTCCGTTTCCCGCAATCGCATACTGACGGCGGGGCCGCCCGCAGACGGCCCTCGTTGAAAAAGGCGCTTCGGCGCCTTTTTTCATGCATCGCATAATCCCAGGTGAACGCTTCACGCATTCTGCGTTAGTTCACGATGGGCGAGCGTTCGGCCCCTCTATGCGCATCTTTCACGCAACGCGCGGTTTTCGCCGCGTCCGATGCCGTCTTAGCGTGTGCTCAACGCGGAAGCGTCATGTTCGAAGCGATGCGCAAGGGGGACGTTATGGGCGATCGTGTATCACATGCCTCGGCGTACGACCACGATGTTTCATGGGGCGATGCCGACGACGGTTTCGAGCAAGACAACGGGATGCTCGACCCGGCCGAAACGGATATAGGGCTTGCGGCCGATGCCGACGTTTGCGACCTTGCCGGGGCCGATCGGCTCGATCTTCTCGAAAAGGCGGTATGCCGCCATCCTTTGAACAGAGAGCTTTTATACAAGGCTCTCGAACTCTGCTTCGATCCGCAGGAGCTGGGCGCCCTTGAGCGGGAAATGCTTTCGCTTCCCGAGGCGGCCCGCGCAACCCAAGATCCGTATCATCTCGCATGCCTTCTCGAATCCGTCGGCGGATTGCGCCGTATCGAGCTCGATGAAAAAGGCGCCGAAGTCACCTATTCGCAAAAACAGAATCTTACAGAAGAAGAGGCGGACGACCTCGTCGCATCCGTTCTGTTCGAAACGACCGACGGGGGCAGGCTGTTCGTGCGCCTGCATGACCCGCGCCGTCGTTTCGCGGAACTCGTCGACGCCGAGCCGAATCGCAGGGACTCCTACATCGAGCTGCTCGGATTCTGCGGCGAATCGCCTCGTTCTTATGCGGAAGTGGAGGCGATGCTTCGCGGTTGCGGGGCGTTGGCGCCCGATCGGGCGTCCGGCCTGCCGGTGCAGCCGAGCGTGTTCGTCGACAAGCTCGAGCGTGCGGGAATTCTCGTGTGGCGCGACGGCTGGTCGTTATCGGACGAGGGGAGGGGATGTCTGGCCGCTTTGAAGGACGAATAAGGGTAACGATTGGAATCGAAGGAGGAATGATGCAGGAAACAACTTGGACGCGTCGTTCTTTCGTGCAGGCCGCCGCTCTTGCCGGCGCCGCTGCCGCAATCGGCGTTTCGATGCCGAATTCTCTTGTGGAGACCGACCCCGCCTATGCCGACGAGCCCGTTGAAACGAAGGTCGTCAAAACGTCGTGTCACGGATGCATCCAGATGTGTCCCGCCCGGGCGTATATCGAAAACGGCGTCGTGGTGAAGCTCGAAGGCGATCCAGATGCGCCGGTGAGCCGAGGCTCGTTGTGCTTGAAGGGCCTCAACCAGCTGCATACCATGTACAGCCCTCGTCGCGTCTTGCATCCCCTGAAGCGTGCAGGACAGCGCGGCGAGAACAAATGGGAGGTCATCTCCTGGGACGAGGCGCTCGACTTGGCCGCCGAGCAGATCACGAGCACCATCGACAAATACGGGCCGTATTCGTTTTTCGCCAGCGTCGGCGGCGGCGGATCCTATTCGTTCATGGAGGCCATGACGCTTCCGATGGCTTTCGGATCGCCGACGGTGTTCGAGCCGGGCTGCGCCCAGTGCTACCTTCCCCGCTACGCCATGGCGAAATACATGTACGGCGGCAACGACCAGTCGATCGCGGACAATGCCGTGCAGGAGATTTTCAAGGTCGAAGACAACAAGGCCGATACCGTCGTGCTTTGGGGCGCCCAGCCTTCGGTGAGCCAGACCGCAGAGTCGGGCCGCGGCATGGCCGAATTGCGGGCGAAAGGAGTCAAGACGATCGTCGTCGATCCCAACTTCAGCCCCGATGCGCAGAAGGCCGACGTGTGGCTTCCCGTCCGCCCCGGCACCGATACGGGCCTGCTTTTGTGCTGGTTCCGCTACATTTTCGAGAACAAGCTGTATAACGAGCAATTCACGAAATTCTGGACGAACCTTCCGTTCTTGATCGACCCCGATACGAAGCTTCCCGTCAAGGCCGAAGAGCTGTTCGACGATTTCGTCTCTCCGACGCCCGCGAATACGCCCGCCTACGTTTGCCTCGACGCATCGACGGGGGAGCCGAAGCCCTTCGTGTTCTCGCTTCCTGAAGACGCCGAGGTCGACCCCGAAATCTTCGCGACGGTTGAAATCGACGGCAAGCAATACAAATCGGCCGGCCAGATTTACAAGGAAGAGGCCGATCCTTGGACGCTCGAGCGTACTGCCGAGAATTGCTGGCTTCAGGCCGACAAGATCGAAGAGGCCATCAAGCTTTACACGAGCGCAAGCGTGGCGGGCATCGCGAACGGCGTCGCATCCGATATGACCGAATCGGCGAGCCAGGTTCCGCTCGGATGCATGGGCCTCGATGCCATCATGGGCTACGTGGACATTCCCGGCTGCACGATGACGCAGTACGGCACGGGCGTCGTGGCCAACCCCGTCAGCCGTCCTGTCACCTACCATAACGGTTTCGACGGCATGTTCTCCGATATGTACGGCTGCGGCGCGGTCGTGGGCTTGTCGGACGAGGAAAACGCCGAGCGCATCGCTTCGTTCGATCCTGCGGTGCAAGAGCAATTCGGCAGGCTTTTGCTCGACCGCTTGGGCATGAAAGACCACAAGGGCCTCTATACGTGGTGCCATTCCCATATCCCCACCGTGCGCGAGGCGATTGCGACGGGAGAGCCGTTCAAGCCGCGCGTGTGGTTCGACATGTCGGGCAACAAGCTCGCCATGCTCGGAAACGCGAAGTCCTGGTACGAGGTGTTCCCCGAGATTGATTTCATCATCGGACAGTACCCCATGCTGACATCGTTCCACGTCGAGGCCGCCGACCTGGTGTTTCCCGTTCGCGAATGGCTCGAAGAGCCTATGGTGAACATGACGCAGCTCAACACCCAATGGCTCCAGAACGAATGCGTGCATATCGGCGAAACGGTCTCGCACAGCATTCCCGCCGCGCAGGTGATCGAGCGCTGCAAAGAGAAGTGGGGCGGCACGATGCCGGGCCTGGTTCCGGGCTATATAGGAAGCGCCACGGAGGCCGAGGTGAAAGCGAGCGTCGCCGCCACGCTGCAGGCCCCCGGCTGGGACGAGCTTGTCGCCAATACCGACAAATACGTTCCCTATGTGATTCCTCCCGAGGATTACTGGCATTACAAGCAGTACGAGACGATCGTCGACGACGGCCTTCCGGCGGGGTTCGGAACCGAATCGCGCAAATTCGAGGTGTATTGCACGCTGCTGCTCAAGATGGCGCGTACGGGTTATCCGTTCTGCTATCCGTTCGAGCAGGAGGCGTGCGAAGACTACAGCCCGATCTGCACCTATATCGAGCCCGCGGAAAGCCCGCTTGACGATGACGAGTATCCCTTCGTTCTCACGAGCGGCCGCGTGCCTTATTTCCACCATGGAACCATGCGCCATGCCGCATTCGCTCGCGAGCTTTTCCCGACGGCGGAGATCCGCATCAACGCCCGTACGGCCGCCGAGCTCGGCATCGAGCATATGGACTGGGTGAAGGTGTCGAGCCGTCGAGGCGAGGTCCATGCGCGTGCGTATCTGACCGAAGGCGTCGCTCCGCGCACGGTGTGGATGGAGCGCTTCTGGAATCCCGAATGCTACGACGAATCGCAGCCGAACAAGACGGCAGGTTGGCGCGAATGCAACGTCAACGTGCTCACGAAAAACGATGCGCCGTTCAACGAGGTGTTCGGCTCGTATACCAACCGCGGGTTCACGGTGAAAATCGAGAAGTCGGAAAAGCCTTCCAACGTATGGGTCGAGCCGCATGAGTTCGAGCCGTTCATGCCGACGCTTCAAGGCGAACCGCAGACGAAGGATGTGTTCTGATGAAAAGATGTCTTGTTATCGACCTCGATCGTTGCTCCGGATGCGATTCGTGCGTCGTCGCATGCAAACACGAGAACGGAATCGATCTGGGAAATTACTGGAACAGAGTGGTGGCGGTCGGGCCGACGGGGACGTTTCCCGATATCGAGCAGTATTGGCTGCCCGTGCAATGCCAGCAATGCGAAAACCCCCAGTGCGTCCATGTGTGCCCCACGGGCGCTTCCTATCGCGACGAAAAGACCGGCGTCGTGCTTGTCGACAAGGATAAATGCATCGGCTGCCAGTATTGCATGATGGCGTGCCCTTACGGCGTGCGTGTCCTCAACGAGAAAACGAAGGTCGTCGAGAAATGCACGCTGTGCAGCCATCTGACCGCCGACGGGTCGGGCGTTCCTGCCTGCGTGCACAATTGCTGCTGCGGAGCCCGTTATTACGGGGATTTGGACGACCCCGAAAGCGACGCGTCGAAGGCGGTTGCGGCGGCTCTCGCCAAAGACAGCGAGAGCGTCCATCACTTGCCCGATCCGGGCGACTCGCATCCTGCCACGGTGTATATCCTCTCGAAGAAAACTGCGGAATGGAAGGGGCTGGTGTAACGATGAGCATCCAATGGCCCTTGCTTGTATTCAGTCTTTTGGCGGGCAGCGGCGGCGCTTTGCTGGCATTTGCGGGCGTCGCGCAGGCGGCCGGCATCGCCAGGAAAACAAGGAGCATCGCCGTGGCGTGCGCGCTGGCCTTGCTGGTGATAGGAGGATGCGCGAGCGTCGTCCATCTTGCCCAGCCGGCGAACATCATGGCCGCGGCCGCCAATGTGTTCAGCTTTTCGGGGATTTCCGTCGAGCTGATCATGCTCGGCATCAACGCGGTCGTGTGCGTGGCGTATCTGATAGCCGCCCGAAAAGAGGCGTCGGCCCCGACTATGAGGGGAATCGCCGTGGTCGGGATCATCTCGGGCGTCGTTATGACGTTCGTGGTCGGCAACGGATACGTCATGCAGTCCCAGCCGAACTGGAACACCGTACTGCTTCCCCTTGCGTACGCGGGCAGCGGCCTTGCGTGCGGCGGGGCTTTGTACTGCGCGCTGATGGCCGCCTTTAAAGAGGCTGCCTCGGAATTCAAGCCGGTGGGCGTTGTCGCGATCGCGGCTCTCGTCGTTCAGCTTGCGGCATGCGTTGCGTACGGCGTCTCTATCGCTTCGGCGGTCGACGGCATGCTGTATTGGGGCGCTTGCGTGGGCATCGGGTCGGTCGCGGCGCTTGCATGCGCCGTATTCGCCCGCAAATCCCCTCTTGCGTGGTGGGGCGTCTTCGCGGCGGCGTTTATCGGCGGCATAGCCTTGCGAGCGGCCATGTGGATGGTCGGCACGGGATTTCTCGACATGTTCTCCCTTGCGGCGGGCAGGGCGGTGCTCGGCGTCTGACGGCGCAAAGCCGTCTGCGGCGTGACGGTATCGATGGTGCGGCATCGGCGTTTCGGGGTCGAGGCGGCAAGCGGGCTCGGCTTCGCTTCGCCGATGCCGCCGGTTGTGCGGAATGGTGGTTGAAATGGCTTCAGATGCATTGCATGGACAAGGGTGCGCCCTTCAGGCGGCCGACGTGGACGGTTTGCCGCCGTCTGTCGATTCCGAAGCTGCCCTGGGCGCTGCGCTCAAGGGTCGCTCGGCGTTCTATCGAATGATAGCGGCGCTTTATTTCAAGCCGCTTTCCCAAGAACAGATCGACCATATGGCCCAGGCCGACTTTTCCGCCTATAAGGGCATCGACGATTCGTTCGACAAAGGGCTTTCCGACATCGCCCGCGTGCTGTGCAGGCGCAATACGGGCACGCGACAAGACCTTGCCGTCGATTTCACGGCTGCTTTCGCGGGAACGTCGAGCTGGGAAGGGCGCTATGCGGTGCCGTATAAGTCGGTGTTCACAAGCGATGAAGGGCTGATGTATCAGGAGGGCTACCGCGAGGTCTTTTCCGCATTCAAGAAGAATTGCGTCCGCCGTCGCGACGGGCTCGATTATCCCGATGACCACCTTTCGTTCATGTGCGAGTTCATGGCGATTCTTTCCGACCACGCCGAAGCGCATATGGGCGCGGGCGAGTGGGCGAAGGTCCGAAAAGACCTCGAGACGTCGCGCGATTTCCTCGATGCGCACATCATGTCGTGGTTCGACGATTTCTCCGATTTTGCGCAAAAGATTCTCAAGGGCCGCTTCTATCGAGGGGTCCTCGAGATGACGGAGGGCTTTTTCGAGCTTGACCGCAACGTGATGCGCGAAATGCTCGAGGAGGTGGAGGCAAGGAGGGCGGTATGAGCGGCGAAAGCATGAAGGCGGCGAAGACGAAGACCCCTCTGGCGAACGATTCGAGAATCGATTCACGCATCGACTCCGAAAATCGCATGCCGTCGAGACGTTCTTTCGTCGTCGGAGCCGTCGGCGTGGCGTCTTTGTTTGCCGTCGGCGGCGTCGGCAAGGCCGTTGCGGGAGAAAAGCGGCTCTTGCGCCCGCCGGGCGCCCAGGACGAATCGCGTCTCTGGGGCGCATGCATAAAGTGCGACCGCTGCCGAAGCGTGTGCCCCGAGCGCGTGATCGACGTGGCCCATCTCGAAGACGGGTTCGTGAATGCGCGGACTCCCGTGATGGACTTCAAAAAGGGCTTCTGCACGTTTTGCGAAGGCGAGTACAGATGCGCGAAGGTATGCCCCACCGAAGCCATACGGCTCGGATTCGACTCGGGCTGCGACAAGATAGGCATGGCCGTGGTCGATTCGGAAGAATGCCTTCTTTATCGGAGCGGGTCGGGGCGCTGCTCGAAGGAATGCATCGCGTCATGCGCGTATGACGCTTTGTCCATCGATGAGGACGGCCGCCTTCAGGTCGATTCTTCCGCCTGCAACGGCTGCGGCGCATGCGAAAACGCCTGCCCGTCGTCATCGTATGGGTCGTATACGGGCTCGTCTCGGCGAGGCATCAACATCGAGGTATGGGGAGGCGATGAATCGTGAGCACGATACGCGACGAGCGTCATCCGAAGGCGCCTCGTGTGAAGACGTCGACGAAGCGCGCGATCGTTTGCGCGGCGGTTTTCGCGCTTGTCGGCGCGGGTCTGGCTTTTTCTACGGGTACGGGTACTCTTTCTGCGATCGGCGTCGGGCAGATTGCGGCGATATGCCCTCTCGGCGCGCTCGAAGCCATGTTCGGCGCCTGGGCTTTTCTGCCCCGCGCATTGCTGCTTTTCGCGGGCGTCGCCCTTATCGCCGTCGTGTTCGGAAAGGCGTTCTGCAGCTGGGTGTGCCCCGTTCCGCATTTTCAGCGCTTCTTCAGAACGAAGAAGCGCGCAGCGGTCGAACACGGCGAGCGGGTCCAGGCCGCCAAGCGATCCGTCATCGCATGGCGAAAGGGGGAAGAAAGGGCCGCCAAGCCGAAGCTCGACTCCCGTCATGCGATCCTGGGCGGCACGCTGCTTTCCGCCGCCGTTTTCGGATTTCCGGTGTTTTGCCTGGTCTGTCCGATCGGGCTCACGTTCGCCACGTTCATTCTGCTGTGGAGGTTCGTCCAGTTCAACGAGCCTACGATCGGGCTTTTGGCATTCCCCGCGATACTGATCGTCGAATTCGTCGTCTTGCGGAAGTGGTGCCATAAGATATGTCCCCTCGGTGCCCTTTTGTCTCTTTTCGCCCGTGGCAACAAAACGTTTCGGCCGACGGTCGATCGTTCGCTGTGCCTGCGGTGCGACGGGGTGGCGTGCGAAACATGCGCATCGGCGTGCCCCGAGCGCATCGACCCTTATGCCGATTCGGGCGAACGCTCCATGGTCGAATGCACGAAATGCAAAAGCTGCGCGCAGGCATGCCCGACGTCGGCAATCCGATTCCCTTTGCGCTCGCGTCCTCCGCGCGAAGCTTCGGTCGAACGCCGCGACGAAGGCTGAACGCCGAGCGTTTTCCTGCAGATACCCTCCTTCCGGCCCCCTTGCGCCTTCTTGCTGCGAGGGGGCTGCCATCCCGAATGCGGGCTTTCGTGTTCGCCAGGATGGCCCGTCTGCGTCTTGACCTTTATTTATCGCAAGCGATATGTTGTGAAGGCGCTTGCGTCTCGAGGGAGGGGTATATGATTCGAGATTCCCGCATCGCGAACGATTTGACGGCCGCATGGCCTTCGCTGCCCTATATCGGCCTCGGCGTTTGGCTGGCATGGGCTTATCTCGCCTATAGCGGGTCGATGTGGCTTTCGGACGTCGAAACGAACGGCGAGAACCTTGCGGGTTTCTACATCGTCTCGACGGTATCCTTCGCGCTCGTCATGCTCGTCGCTCCCTTGAAGGAAGCCGTTGTCGAACGGATGCTCGGCAGCGATGCGTGCATGTTGGGAGCAGGCGTCGCCGCCTCTCTCGGCTGCATCATGGTCGTTCTTGCCGGTCCTTATTATCTTGCCGCTTCGGCGCTGTTCTATCCCGGCGTCTGCCTGACGGGCGCATCCACGGCGCTGGTCGGGCTGCAGTGCGCCCGTCTGTATGCGGGGCTTGCACCGAGGAAAGCCATTCTCTACACGGCGTTTTCCCATATCGTGCTCGCGTGCCTGTACTTCATCGCCACGGGTTCTCCCCAGTGGCAGCCGATCGAGGGCGGCCCGTCTCTTGTGGGCATCATCGCATTGGCCGGCTTGCCCGTGGCGGCGTCGGCGCTCGTTTGCCTTCCTGCACGCTCCGATGCCCGCACGGCGCGGGCGACGGCCTGTAAAAAGGCGGTTCCGCCGGTGTTTTGGAAGATGGTTCTGGCCGTTTTCGTCTTCGCTTTGGTCGAAAACTCGGTCAGGGCGAATGTCGTCTACGAAATGTCGCTCGATGTCACCCAGGACAGCAACTCGGTCATCATGCTCGTTCGCATTGCGATGGCCGCGGCTTTCGCTTTTCTTGCCACGGTCGATCGAAATATCGATTTCGGGCGCATCTATTCGTTCGTCATGGTCGCCGCAGTGGCCTTCGTTGCCTTCGTTCCCGTTTTCGGCCCGCTCAATGTCGGCTGGAGCATGTCCGTCACGGCGGTTTCCGTTGTTTTCGAATTCGTCATCTGGTGCATTCTCGCGTTCGTGGCATTTCAGAAGCGGGTTTCTTTCGTCTTGGTGTTCGGTTTCGGATACGGCAGCTTCATGCTCGGCAGCGCGCTCGGGTGGTTGGAGAGCATCTACGTGATTCCTTTGATCGCGAATCCGTCTTGGCAGCTCGCCATCTATCTCGTTCTTGCCCTGACGGTGCTGGCGTGCGTTTTCGTCCTTTTCTCCGAACGCGATTTCGACAAGCTTTTCATGCCCGAAAGCGACGAAGAGAGCCTCAGCAGCCTTTTCGGCATCAATCCGTTCCATGCAGCCGACGCGAAGAAGGGGTCGTTCGGCGCGACCGTCGACCTCGCATGCGAGCAATTCGGCCTTTCGCCGCGCGAAAGGGACGTTTTACGGTACCTTGCCATGGGATATTCGGCAGACGCCGTTGCAGAGCGGCTCGGCGTCTCCTGGAATACGGCGCGCACCCATTCCCGCAATATCTACGCGAAAATGGGGGTGCATTCGCGGCAAGAATTGATCGAGGCCATGGACGCCATGAAATGCCAGGCGAACCGCGGCCTTGCTACTGGAAAAGATCGATGAGCTCTTGGCGGTCGTGCACGTCGAGCTTCGTGTAGATGTGGCGGATATGGCCGCGCACGGTGGCGGGGGATATGCAGAGGTCTTCGGCGATGCGGGTGTTCGTGCGTCCGCGCGCCAGATGGCCGAGCACTTCCGCTTCGCGTCCCGTCAGAGCGCATTGCTCGGCAAGCTTTCTGCACGTCGCATCGAACGGGTCGGGTTCTTCGTCTGCCGCGCTCGCGTCGTTCGCCTTCCGCGGCGATCCGGCTGCGCCGACTTCTTCTTGCGCATTTCCGTCCGTCGCATCCGCGGCGTCTGCTTCCCGAAACGCCGTATCGTCCGTGTCGTCTCGGCCGTTCGAGGCTTTTGCGCTCGCGTTTGCGTCGCCCTGCTTGCGCGAGCGCTTTTTCCTGTCGCGCGAAAGCACGATGAGCGCGATGGCCAAAAGATAGATTACGCCGCACGAGAGCACGAGGAAGCGGACCGTGGAAGGAGCCCCTTCGGTCTCATGCCCGCCGAGCAGCCCTCCTGCAATCAGAGCGATAAGCAGGCATAGCTTCGTGCATCCCGAAAACAGCGCCATGAGCGCATAGCTCGATACGCCGAACTTGTGCGAGGCGTAGGCCACCTGATAGAGCAGAAGCAGCGCCACGAAATCGTATCCCACGAGCAGCACGGTGCTGAACAGGCGCGAATACCCTTCGCTTGCGAAGGGGACGAAGGCCACCATGGCGGCGAGGATGGGAAAGGCCATGCGAAACGTCGCGGACGCCGCAGGCAGGCGGCGCATGATGAAGGTCGCGAAGCAGAACAGCCCGGCCGCGATCGCCATGGCGACGCTCGGCACCGACGCCGCGCCCGCGAACGTCATCGACGCGGCGAGCATGAAGCTGTTGATCAGGCCGATCGCCGCTTCGAGCACGCAAAGCGCCAAAAGCGCATCGCTTATTTCCGCGAAGGCCCGTCGCCTTGCGTCGCGCGCGCTTCCTTCCTGGAAGCGGGCGGGGAGGGGCTCGCTTTCGCATGCCGCGCGGGCATCGCGGCGCAAGGCGACCAGCAGCATCGCGCTTGCCGCCAGAAGAACCACGATGAATACGACGGCGACGGACGCCTCGACGGCCGAAAGCAGGTACTGCAGCCCGGCGCTCGCGATCGAAGCGCAGGCGATCTCTATGATGGCCCGTCGGGGCGTTTCGCACGCGAACAGTTCGATCCAGGCCATTTTCAGCATGATCGATCCCACGGCGAAGGCCGTGACCGAAAACCCGAGGGCTCCTCCGTCGAAGGGCAGAGCAGCTTCGTCGGCCGCCGTTGCCGCCATGCCGCAGAGCAGGATCGCCACGGCCGGCAGCACGGGCATCGAAAACCGGCCGAGCAGTCCGCGTGCGCAAAGGCCCATGACGAGCGCCGCGCACAGCACCGTCGCCAAGGCCGACATGATGTTGAACGACGGGTCGGTCATGAAAATGAACGATTCGGGCGCTTGGGCGAATCGCGAGAGATAGATCGACGAATTCGCCGCCTTGAACGAGGCGTATCCCGCAATGACGGCGAGCGCCGAGGGCCACGAGAAAATCGTATCGCTTGTACGGTATGTCATGGGCCTCCTTCGTCGCATCGCCCCATTGTAGCGAGGCTGCGGCCTGTTCCGCTCAGGGTTTTCGACGGTATGACAAGGAGAAACGAGAAAATAGTCCATTTTGTACGGTTCGCCGCGCGGCCTGCCGGGGCCATGATGGGCGTGCCGGCAGGGGAGAACGCCGGCATCGATAAGGAGGGAACCTATGCAAACGACACTCGACCGCCGTCATTTCCTGAAGGGCGCGATCGCTTCCGGAGCCGTTCTGGTTGCGGGCGGCGCGCTTGCGGGCTGCGCCTCGGGCGAAACGAAAGAAGCCGCGGGCGAAACCGTCGTCGGCGCGGCCCCGGTGGAATTCGCCGAGGAAACCGACGTGCTGATCATCGGCACCGGCATCGCGGGCCTTTCGGCCGCCATGGATCCGGTGGAAGCGGGCTACAAGGTCATGCTGGCCGACAAGCGCGACACCTACGGCGGCGAGAGCTTCATGGCGTGCGGCGTCATGAACGTCGCCGGGTCCGAAGTGCAAAAGCGTGCAGGTATCGAAGGGTCGCCCGAGGAGAAGTGGGAGAAGTACGCGCCCGTTCTCGAGAAAAAGGGCGAGACCGACGATATGGAATACAAAAAGAACGTGTACCTCTATCAGACCGAGTGGGCCGACCGCGTCGAGGCCGACTACGGCGCTCAGTTCCAGCCGCTCGACGCGTACAAAGACACGGGCGCACCCACGTCTATGCTGCTTCCGCTCAACGGCATCGGAGACATGACCTCGGTGCTCACTCCGCTTGTCAACGGCCTTGAGGAGAAAGGCGCGACGATCGAGCTGAATCGCAAGGCCACGAACTTCATCGTGGATGCGGACGGCACGGTGACGGGCGTTCGTTTCATCGACCCCAAAACCGACAAGATCGTCGACGTGAAGGCGAAAAAGGTCGTGCTTGCCACGGGCGGCTTTTCCTGCAACCAGGTCATGGTGTCCGAATACATGCCCCAGCAGGCCGAGCTGTGCCCCTTGACGGTGTATTCCATGGGCGAAGGCCATGAGCTGGGCCGCTCTATCGGCGGCGTGTATTCCCATATGGACATGGATTCCAACCGTATGAGCGACCTCGCCCAGGTTACGGTGTGGGGCTATTTCGGCCGCAACGTGCAGGTAAGCCCGATGGGCCGCCGCTTCATCAAGGAAGACCAGTCGCATGACACGCCCGACGCTTGCGCCAAGCTCGGCCTGGGTTTCTGGTGGACCATTTTCGACCATCAGCTGATCGAGGGCTCGCAGGCCTGGAACGTCGAGATGAACATGAACGCCCACGAAGACCGCCTGGTCGGCCCGTGCGATACGCTTGACGATTTGGCCGCGGCCATGGACGTTCCCGCCGAAAACCTCAAGGCCACCTTCGCCGAATACGACGGCTACGTGGATGCAGGCGAGGACGCGGCATTCGGCAAGAAGCTGTTCCTCGAGAAGCTCGAAGCGCCCTATTACGCGCTGAAGCACTTCCCCTTCCGCTATAAGACCCACGGCGGCTTGAAAATCGCCACCGACAGCCAGATGGTGGACAACCAGGGCAACCCGATCGCCAACGTGTATTGCTGCGGATCGACCACGCCCGACAGCGGCAGCGACCTTTCCCCGAACGCAGGCTCCGGCCTGGTGACGGGCAAGGCGATCGTCGCCGCGCTGCAGGCCGAGGCCTAAGGGCTTCCGGTTCGCATACAACGGCCCTCCCCAAAGCGAAAGGCGTCGGAATGTCCGGCGCCTTTCGTTGTTGCGTATGGTTTCGGTTTTCGGCGGAAACGTTCGCATGAAGCGGGCTTCTCCGCGTCATGCACGCATCGCGCGAGCTCCTACATGAGGGCGTTTCCTACGAGTGCGCCCAGGATGCCCGCGATGAAGCCCACCGCCGCGGCCACGGCGGCGCTCGTGATCGCCGTGGTTTTGTCGATGTCGAAGCGGTCGAGCGAGAAAGAGAATCGCGCCCGCGGCGCCTTGGTCTCGGCCTCGTCGTCTTTGTGCAACTCGTCGTAGGCCGCCGATGCGTCGCGCCCTTCCTGGGTGAGGTTGAAGAAGAGGAAGCCGTTTTCGGTATCGGCGCCTTCGATCATGCCGCGTCGCGCCAAAACGCGATATACCGCGCAGGCCTTGTCGTCGAAGGCGAACTCTTCGCCCGTCGGGCACAGGCTGTGAAAGGCCGCATAGGCCACGTCGCCGCCGTCGCGCTCGACCGAGACGAGCATGCGCAGCTCGGCGGCCTCTTCGCGCGAGATGCCGTGCGTCGGGTCGGGCGTTTCGGCGAATGCGGGCTCCCGGGCGCCGTCTTCGGCAAGGTTCATGGGGGCGATTTCGGGTTCTGGCATGGCTCCTCCTCAAGTTCGCCTGCGATTCTAACAGGTTGGAAGGACGGTCGCGTCTCATTGGCGAAATTCCGTTGCTTATCCAGGCCGCGCACCCGCCGCCCGCATCCGCCCGCTTACCGTTTCCGTGAACGAGGATAGACCGCGCCTTCTTTTCCTTTACACTGAATCTGTCGCATGCCCTTGAGGGGAGCGATGTCATGAACCAACCTATATATAGGAGGAACATCATGCCTAAGATCGATCGCGATCAGGTGAAGGTGCCTGTCGATGTGCCCCGCGATGCCCGCGAGACCTACATCGACAACTACATGGCCGCAACGCGCGGCACGGGTCGTTTGATGCTGTTCGCATGCGACCAGAAAGTCGAGCACCTCAACGGCGACTTCTACGGCGAAGGCATCGATCCTGCCGACCTCGACCCCGAGCATCTTTTCAAGATCGGGTCCGAAGGCGTATGCGGCGTGCTGGCGGGCCAGCGCGGACTGATCGCCCGCTATGCGGCCGACTATCCCGAAATCAACTATCTGGTCAAGATGAATTCCAAGACCAACCTGGTCAAGACCGCTCAAGACGATCCCTACAGCCCGCAGCTGCATGACCTGCAGGCCGTGCTCGCCATGCGCGAAGAGGGCGTCAACGTGGTGGGTCTGGGCTATACGCTGTATCTGGGCAGCGAATACGAGTCCACGATGCTCGCCGAGGCCGGCCAGCTTATCGCCGAGGCCCACGAGGCGGGCCTGATCGTGGTGCTGTGGATCTATCCGCGCGGCAAGGCCGTCGCCGAAGAGAAGGCGCCGGCTCTGATCGCGGGCGCCGCCGGCGTGGCGCTGTGCCTGGGCGCCGACTTCGTGAAGGTGAACCCGCCCAAGCCCACCGACGAAGCCACCTCCGCCGAAAGCCTGAAGATCGCCGCCACCGCCGCGGGCCGTACGGGCCTGGTGTGCGCGGGCGGCTCCACGGTCGATGCCGAAACCTTCCTCACGCAGCTGCATGACCAGATCCATATCGGCGGCGCGTGCGGCAACGCCACGGGCCGCAACATCCATCAGCGCAGCCTGGACGAGGCGGTCCGCCTGACCAAGGCGATCAGCGCCATCACGCTGGCCGACTACGATGTCGATCGTGCGCTCAAGGTGTTCAACGGCGAGGAGGATTTCGCTCTGTAGCATTCGCGCATTTCGTCTGCACGGAATGTCAAACGTCCCGCGTCGATCGCGGCGCACGGTTCGCCTGCGTTGCATCCGGCCGCATTTTTCAAGGGTTTCAAGGAGGGCTCGTCGCACGATGCGCGTGCGGGAGCCCTCCTTTTCGTATGGCGGCCCGCCGGGCGCGCATGCTGGCGATGTGGCGAACGCATCGCGCCGGAGCGATGTGTTTTCCAGCGCGTGAGGGAGAAGCCGGCGCACGTCCGTTTTCCTTGCGCGGCTTTTTGCGGGTATGATGGGGCCAAGCGTTTCATTTTCAACGAGATGGAGGGTGCTCTATGATCGAGCTTTCCGACGACAAGGTTCTTTATGCGTTCTCGAAAGACCTCGAACCTGCACTTACGGTGCATTCGGGCGATACCGTGCGCATCCGCACGAAAGACTGCTTCGGCAATCAGGTGCAAACGCCCGAAGACGAGCTCGATTCCATCGACTGGGATGCTATCAACCCCGCCACCGGCCCCGTCTACGTCGAAGGAGCCGTTGCGGGCGGTTCGCTCAAGGTGCATATCGATGCGATCGAGTTCGACGGCCGCACGGCCAGCTGCACGGGCAAAGACGAAGGCGTGTACGGCGATAAGCTCGAATGCTGGGCCACGCGTTTGTGCGAAATCGACGGTGACGAGTTGGCGTGGGACGAGCGCGTGCGCCTGCCGCTTACCCCGATGATCGGCGTGATCGGTGTGGCTCCTGCGGGCGAGCCGGTGAATTGCGGAACGCCCGGCGCACACGGCGGCAATATGGACAACACCAAGGTGGCTCCCGGCGCCACGTTGTATTTCCCCGTGGCGGTAGACGGCGCGCTGTTCGGATGCGGCGATATGCATGCCGTGATGGGCGATGGGGAAGTGAGCGTGTCGGGCGCCGAGGCTGCGGGCCATGCCACGGTCACGCTGACGGCGCTTCCCGACCTTGCCATTGATACGCCGTTGATCGAAACCGAAAGCGAGTTCGGCGTGATCTATTCGGCCGAAACGCTCGATGCCGCAGCCGAGGGCGCGGTGCATCGCATGGTCGATCTGGCGGCCGACCGCACGGGCAAAGATGCCGCCGATCTGGTCATGCTGTTCAGCCTGTGCGGCAATGTGGAAGTGTGCCAGATGGTAGACCCGCAGAAAACGGTGCGCTTCATGGTGCCGAAACGCGTGCTCGATGCCTATGATTTCAAACTGTAGGGAAGTTTCTTGACGAAATAAGCATTTCTACAGATTGCAGCTTTCTTTAACGGTGCTGATTTCGATAAGGAATATCAGATTATTTCATAAGTAAGCATTTTAAAGATAGTAGCTATATTTATAGCTACTGCAATTCATTTAACACTTACTAACTAAATGAAACTAAACTGGTCATAAGACACAATGGGAAGAACCGTTGAAGGGGCATTGCGAACATCGATTTCCTGTTGAAGCGAATTCTTACGCCGGGCGCTCGATAACGGACGGGCGCCCGGCGATAAGGGCAGAAGGCGGGCGCTTTTCCGTGGAATCGGATGAAACGTTCGTATTCTTTAATAAAGTTAATTACTAACAGAAACTAAAAGCGAAGAAGGTACTCAATGGAATTCGTCAGCACGTCGGTCGAACAGACGCAGGAATACGCCGAGCGCATGGCGCGCCGTGCCGAGGCGGGCGACGTCATCCTTCTGATCGGCGACCTCGGCGCGGGCAAGACGCATTTCACGCAGGGCTTCGCGCGCGGCCTCGGCATGTCCGAGGTGCCCACGAGCCCGACGTTCAATCTGGTGTGCGAATATCGCGATGGCCGTCTTCCGCTGTACCACTTCGATCTGTACCGGCTCGAATCCGCCGACGAGCTCGATGATATCGATTATTACGCGATCACCGAAGGCGACGGCGTGTCGCTGGTGGAGTGGGGCGATAAATTTGCCGAAGCCGCTCCCGACGATTACCTGCTGCTCGATTTCTCGGTCGACTCCGACGGCGTGCGTACGATACGCGCGAGCGCCTTCGGCCCGCGTGCGGAGGCGCTCATCGCCGCATAGGTTTCGGCCGGACCGATTCGCATGCGCCGATAAGCCGTCGTTCGTGCGTGTCTTCGTTTCATGCGCATAAGGCCGCGTGCGGCGATTGGGGTCTCGGTCGTTTCCGAGGTGCGTACCGCTATGAAACGCCCTCCTGCTTCCGCAAGAGAAACAGGAGGCGTCGTCATGTATCGGTATCGTGCTCGCGCAAGCATGACGGGCTTGTTGGCCGTCGGAGGGTTTCGCGCGGCGCTTCCGGCTGTTGCGTGCGGTTAATCCTGCTTGACCACCAGCACGTCGCAGCGCAGGTTGCGGATCAGATAGGTGGAAACGCTGCCGACGAAGACGTATTTGATGTTCGACAGGCCGCGTTCTCCGCAGATAACCAGGTCGGGATCGTACGGCTCGATGATTTGCTCGTTGAGCGTTTCCGTGATGCGCCCTGCCTTCACCACCACCTGCACTTCGGGGATGTTCGGGTTGTTGCGCGCGGCTTCGAGCAGATCGGCGATGGATTCCTCCAACTTCGCCTTCATATCCGCCGCAAGAGCGGCGAAATCGGTGCCGGCTGCTTCGTAGGGGACGGAATCGACGACGTGGCCGAACATGAGCGATGCGTTCGTATCGGCGGCAAGCTCGATGGCGCGCTCGGCGACCATATTCTGGGTTTTTCCGCCGTCGAGGGCGGCGAAAATGCGGTTGTATTGCTTCGTCATGGCAACTCCTGACCTTGGACAGCCTTCGGTTTGAAGGCACCGTCATTTTATCACCCGCGCGCAGGCGTATATCGAACGACCCTTATGAGCGGCCGTTTCGTTACCTCGTGTTTTCAGCGGGCGTTCTCCATGCGAGCGAGCTCGTCTTCGACGGCCTCGATGTCTTCTTCGCTCGTGGCCCACGAGCAGGTCATGCGCACGACGGCATGCCCGTCGTCGGGGAGGGCTATCTCGTCGGCGTCGAACTTGCGCATGAATTCCTCGGCGCGTTCGCCGTCGAGCACCAAGAACTGCTGGTTGGTGGACTAATCGCTTGCGAACGCGTCGAATCCATGGCGGCGAAGCGTCTCGCGCAGCTTCATGGCAAGCGCGACCGCATGGCGTCCGAGCGAGAAGTAGAGGGCTTCGTCGCCTACGGCTTCCGTCACGCCGGCTTGCGCGCCCGTGGTGGAGAACAGCGCGTCGAATTGCACGCCGAGCAGGCGCCCTTTCGCCGTGACGGCTCCTTTCTGCTTCATGATGAAGCGGAAATCGCGCTTGATGCCGGCATTGCGGATGACGATGGCCTCTCCGAACAGCGCGCCGTTTTTCGTGCCGCCGATGGTGAAGATGTCGGCTGCGGCGCATACATCGGCAAGCGTGGCGTCGCATCGCTTCGATGCCAGGCCGCACGCCAGGCGCGCTCCGTCGATGAACACCAGCAGGCCGTGCGCGTCGGCGTAGGCGCGCAGGCGCCTCAAATCGCCGACGGTGGGCACGAGTCCCGTTTCGGTGGCGAGCGAAAGATAGAGCAGGCGCGGCTTGACCATGTGGAAATTGTTGCCGTAGGCGTGCTCTTTCATGACCGCCTCGATGCCTGCAACGCTCAAAAGCCCGTTCGCATCGTCGGTGACGAGGACTTTATGCCCGCATGCCTCGATCGCTCCCGTCTCGTGCACGTTGATATGCCCGTCGAAAGCGGCGATCGCGCATTCGTGCGGACGCAGGCATGCCGCGATCGAAACGAGGTTCGCCATGGTTCCGCCCGCCACGAATTCGACGCCGAGGGCTGCCGGGTCGATGCCCGCGTCGTCGAGAACGCCGCTCGCGTCTGCGCGCGCGATGGCGCGGCGTATCGCCTCGCGCGCCTTCTCGCACCAGGCGTCTTCGGTATAGCCCGGGTGCTGCTCGGCATTGGTGCGTACGAGCGCGTCGAGGACGACGGGGTGGGCGCCCTCCATGTAGTCGTTGCGAAAGCTATGCATGGTATTCCTTTCGGCCGTGCGATGCCCGCCTTCGCCTGCGGCGGGCGAGAAAGTCGGATAACGGGGCGATTATACGACTGCGGAAAAACGGCCCCGCACCCGATATGCCGTTCGGTCGATTCGGGCGCTTTTCGCGTCGATTCGGCATCCGTCCGCCCGTTTCGCGCGCAGCTCGCCTCGGGCGCGTCGAAACCCTCTTGCTTTCGTTGCGAATAGAGGTATGATTACCGAAAGAAACCAGCATATTTTTCAGTAATCAAACGCCAAAGATAAATGGTCTATCTATTGAAAATGCCGCAGGTGAATTAAGAAAAATACGTGCGAGACGTGATAGAATGCCTGAAGCAGCTGCGCAAGCGCTGTGTTTTGTGATGCCAAAATGAATTTCGTGCATAGGGACGAAATCTTTGGTATGATTTTTCGGCTGTTGCGTAAGCACACGATGAGTGAAGAAGGAAGATTCTTGGCAAAAGAAGACGTCATCGAACTTGAGGGCACCGTCCTCGAAGCGCTCCCGAACGCGATGTTCAAAGTCGAACTCGAGAACGGCCATCAGATTCTGGCGCATATTTCCGGCAAAATGCGCATGCACTACATCAAAATCCTGCCGGGCGACAAGGTGACCGTCGAGCTTTCGGTGTACGACCTGTCTCGCGGACGCATCACCTATCGCTTCAAGTAAGCACCCGCACCGCTTTTGGCTTTCGTCGAAACGACAGGGTGCATTTCTGCGCTTAAAAGCAGCGGCCGCGTGTCCGACAACATCGCATCGCATGACAACCATCGCCTGCGGCTGGGCGTGTTGCATAGAGTAAAGACAGTAAGGTTCCCCAGAGGCTGGACCGTCGGCTGAAGGGAAGCCGCACATTCAAAGGAGACAAACATGAAGGTCCGTCCTTCGGTCAAGAAAATGTGCGACAAGTGCAAAATCATTCGACGCCATGGCAAGGTGCTCGTGATCTGCGAGAACCCCCGTCATAAGCAGCGTCAGGGTTAAAGAGAGGAAGGCTAGCTAAATTATGGCACGTCTTTTCGGTGTCGACCTCCCTCGCGAGAAGCGCATTGAGATCGGCTTGACTTACATCTACGGTATCGGCAACACCACCGCAAAGAAGATCATCGCGGAGACCGGCGTCAACCCCGACGTCCGCGTCAAGGACATCTCCGAAGACGATCTGCAGAAGATCCGCGAATACATCAGCGAGAACCTGACGGTCGAGGGCGACCTTCACCGCGAGGTTTCCCAGAACGTCAAGCGCCTTATGGAAATCGGCTGCTACCGTGGCCTGCGTCACCGCAAGGGTCTTCCCGTTCGCGGTCAGCGCACCCACACCAACGCTCGTACCCGCAAGGGTCCCAAGCGTCAAATCGGCGGCAAGAAGAAGTAGGGATTGACACATGGCTAAGAAGAACGTTCGCACGCGCATCAAGCGCTCCGAGCGCAAGAACATTGCGGTCGGTCAGGCTCACATCAAGAGCACTTTCAACAACACCATCGTTTCCATCACCGATCCTCAGGGTAACGTGATTTCCTGGAATTCTGCCGGCACCGTGGGCTTCAAGGGCTCCCGCAAGTCCACCCCGTTCGCCGCGCAGATGGCTGCCGAGCAGGCCGCCAAGACCGCTATGGAGCACGGCCTCAAGAAGGTCAGCGTCTTCGTGAAGGGCCCGGGTTCCGGCCGCGAGACCGCTATCCGCTCCCTGCAGGCCGCCGGCCTCGAAGTGGCCAGCATCCAGGATTGCACCCCCATCCCGCACAACGGCTGCCGTCCGTGCAAGCGTCGCCGCGTGTAGTTCAGAAAGGATCGAATCATTATGGCAATCAATAGGACTCCGGTTCTTAAGCGCTGCCGCCAGCTCGGTATTGATCCGGTTGTGCTGGGCTACAGCAGCAAGAAAGAATCCATCCGTCAGCCCAAGCGCCGTCGCAAGGAAAGCGAATACGGCATGCAGCTGCGCGAGAAGCAGAAGGCCAAGTTCATCTACGGCGTTCTCGAGAAGCAGTTCCGCAGCTACTTCATGAAGGCCAAGCGCCAGCAGGGCATCACCGGCGAGAACCTGATGCGCATCCTCGAGTCCCGTCTCGACAATGTGGTCTTCCGCCTGGGCTTCGCCCGCACCCGTAAAGAGGCCCGCCAGACCGTGACCCACGGCCACATTCTGGTGAACGGCAAGCGCGTGGACATCCCGTCTTACCGCGTGCGCCCCGGCGACCTGGTTTCCGTGGCTCCCAAGGCCAAGGAAATGCTCGTCATCAAGAGCGCCCTCGTGTCCAACGAGCGTATGCAGGTTCCTGCCTGGCTCGAAGTCGACATCGAGAAACTGCAGGGCAGCGTGCTCTCTCTTCCCAACCGCGATCAGATCGACCTGGATATCAACGAGCAGCTTATCGTCGAGCTCTACTCTAAGTAATAACCAGCGGCTGATTAGGAGGCTTACAAACTATGGCAGAGTTCATGAGGCCAACCGTCACTACCGAAGAGGTGAACGACACCGTCGCTCGCTTCATCGTAGAGCCGCTCGAGCGTGGTTTCGGATATACGCTGGGCAACTGCATGCGTCGCGTGCTGCTCTCCTCCCTGGACGGCGCGAAAGCCACCGCCATCCAGATCGAAGGCGTGCAGCATGAGTTCACGACCGCCGAAGGCGTGATCGAAGATGTCACCGATATCGTCCTCAACGTGAAAGGGCTGGTGTTCTCCGCCCTTTCCGAGGATTACACCGAAGCGACCGCGACCATTTCCGTCGAAGGTCCCTGCACGGTGACCGGCGCCGACATCAAAGTGCCTGCCGAGTTCACGCTCATCAACCCCGAGCATGTCATCGCCACGGTGGCCGATGGCGGCACGTTGAACATGAATATCCGCATCGGCGTGGGCCGCGGGTATGTTTCGGCCGAGCGCAACAAGCGCACCGAAGACCCCATCGGCATCATCCATGTGGACAGCCTGTTCTCGCCCGTGCGTCGTTGCACCCTCGCGGTCAGCGATACGCGCGTGGGCCAGCGCACCGACTATGACAAGCTGGTTCTTGAAGTCGAAACCGACGGATCCATCGTCCCGAACGAGGCGGTGTGCCGTGCGGCCAACATCATCAACCAGTACATGGGGGCGTTTTTGACTTTGGCCGATATCGCCGACGAGGAAGAGGGCGAAATCCCGTCCATTTTCGCGCCGGAAGGCCAGGAGGCCAATGCTGAGCTCGATAAGCAGATCGAGGATCTGGACCTGTCCGTCCGCTCCTACAACTGCTTGAAGCGCGCCGGTATCCACTCCGTGCGTCAGCTGGTCGAGTTCTCCGAGAACGACCTGCTCAACATCCGTAACTTTGGCGCGAAGTCCATCGAAGAGGTCAAGGACAAGCTGATCTCGATGGACCTCAACTTGAAGCAATAATAGGAGATACACGATGAGGCATTACAAGAAGGGCCGCAAGCTGGGCACCGATGCCGCCCACACCAAGGCCATGAAAAGGTCGCTGGTCCAGGCGCTGTTCCTGAACGACCGCATCAAGACCATCGAGTCTCGCGCGAAGGAAATCCGCCCCGACGTCGACCGCATCATCACCTGGGCGAAGAAGGGCGACCTGCACTCCCGTCGTCTCGCCATCGCCGCTTTGGGCAATGACAAAGAGCTCGTTCGCGAGATCTTCGAGAAGGTTGCCCAGGGCATGTTCGCCGATCGCCAGGGCGGCTACACCCGCATCCTGAAGCTCGGCCCCCGCAAGGGCGACAATGCTCCTATGGTCATCATGGAGCTCGTGACCGAGCCCGTGGCCAAGAAGGAGGAGAAGGCCGAGGAGAAGCCTGCCAAGAAGGCTGCTCCGAAGAAGGTCGAGAAGGCCGAAGAGGCCGCCGACGAGGCCAAGGCCGAAGAGGTTGCCGAAGAAGCCGTCGAGGCTGCCGAGGCCGAGGAGAAGAAGGCCGAGTAGCCTTTGCTCCATCATATGTTTTCAAGAAAGGACGCTTCGGCGTCCTTTCTTCGTTGTCGGGGGCATTGTCGAATGGACGTTTCGTGCGCAGGGATTTCTCCGAAGGGTGACGAATCGCTTTCAGCGGCGACGTCGGCCGACTGCGCCAGGCTCGCCCGCGTCCACGACGTGATACGATACATATGCTTTCAAGGGAAGAGGGCGAAGCGATACGCGTTCGCCTCGATGCGGAGAGGAGGGCATCATGTCCGAAATCGCGAAGATGATCAATGATGCCATCGACAAGGCGCAGGAGCTGGCAAGCGAGATGAAGGAAGCCGGCGACAAGGTCATCGATGTCATTCAGGAGCAGGCGCCCGCCGTCATGGAAAGCGCCCGCGCGAAGCACGAGGCGATGACCGAAGCGGCTCGCGAGAATTTCCCCGCGATGGTGGACGAGGCGAAAACCGCTGCCGAACGTGCGGTCGACGAGGGTAAAAACGCCGCCGAGCGCGTGATGGACGCGACGTCGCATATCGCCGACAAGTCGGCCGAGGCTACGAAAGAAATCGGAACGCATGCCGCCGATGCCGCCAAGGCGGCCGTCGAACGCCTCGCCAAGAAAAACGAAGACGATGCAGCGCAGGAATAATCCGCGGGATCGCTTCCGTTTGCGGCTTTCTAAGATCCGTGTTCGAACGGGAGGCGTTGCGTGCCGATTGCGTCGCGCTCACGATGTCGCGTCGAATCGCATGGCATGCGTCTCGGGCGATACGATCCGATAATCGCGTCGGGTTTCGCATGGGGCGATCGTAGAGAAGACGCCGATAGAAAGAGGCCGAGGGCCTCTTTCTTTTATACTGGCCAGCATGCCGAACATCCATCCTACAGACTGCTCCGATGCCCGCCGGCCGGCGGGCGCCTTTTCGCGCAGGCGGCGCCCGATACCGAGGCGCTTCGCGGCCGATCCTCGCGTAGCGATTCTCGTCGTGCTCGCCTATTCGGTCGCGCTTTTCGTCGCGCATTCCTGGCTTGCCATGGCGATGTTCTCGATCGCTTTGGCGGCCGTGTTGCTGTGCGCTCGCATCGACATGCTGAAAATGCTCAAGAGCCTCGTGCCGCTGCTGGTCATTCTCGTTTTCACGGTGGTCGCCCATATCCCCCAGGGAATCGGCGAAGGCCTGTATTACGCGTTGCGTATCCTGCTTCTGGCGCTTGCTACCCTTGCCGTGGCGTTTTCCTACGACGACACGCAGCTGGTCAGGGCGTTCTCGTCTTTTCTCGGGCCGTTGCGGGCGGTGCGCGTTCCCGTTGACGATATCGCCACGATGTTTTCCATCGCCATCCGCTTCATTCCGGTGAGCATGGACGAATTCCAGCGTGTGTCGAACGCCCAGCGAGCTCGCGGCGCCCGCTTCGACGAAGGAAACGTGGTCGAGCGCGTGAAGTGCTGGGGGAGCGTGCTCGTCCCCATTCTGATTGGCCTGTTCAATCGTGCGAGCGTTCTTGCGCAGGCCATGGAGGCACGCTGCTACGGAAGTGCACGCAGGACGAGCCTGCATGGCGACGAACGTATGGGCGCATCCGGCATCGTCGCGGCGCTTGCCGCCTCGTCGGGCTGCCTGGCTATCGCGTTGTTGCTGTGATCTTTCGCATCCAGGAACGCGGCGGCGCTTTTCGCCGACGTGCGGTTTTGACGTCCGTGCCGTTTTTTTCGAAGGTCGACGCATTGGGCTCGCCCCGCTTTCAATCGGCGGCTCGACGGCGATGGGCGCCGCGCTGTTCGGCGTCTTTCGTCTTTTCCGCATCGTGCCGATCGAAGCTCCTCTTGCCGCGCTTGCCCGCCGCTGGCCGGAAACACGGCTGCAACCTGTTACAATCACCCTGTTCATGCGGCGCGCAAGGCGCCGTTTTCGATGCGGCGGGCGAGGTTTTCGCCGCTTGAAACCGACCGAGGAGGCAATCTTCATGAGCATCATCTTCGACGTGTACGGCCGTGAGGTTCTCGATTCCCGCGGCAATCCGACCGTGGAGGTGGAGGTCACGCTTGACGACGGGTCGTTCGGCCGCGCCATCGTTCCTTCGGGTGCCTCGACGGGCGCTTTCGAAGCCGTCGAGCTGCGCGACGGCGAGGCGGATCGCTATCTGGGCAAGGGCGTCTCCAAGGCCGTTGCCAACGTCAACGAGGAAATCGCCGATGCGGTCATCGGCATGAACGTGCTCGACCAGCGCGGAATCGACGCCGAGATGATCGACCTCGACGGCACGCCGAACAAAGGTCGCTTGGGCGCGAATGCCATCCTGGGCGTGTCGCTCGCCGCTTCGCGCGCAGCGGCCGAATCGCTCGAACTTCCCCTGTATCGCTATGTGGGCGGCGTGAATGCGAATTTGCTGCCCACCCCGATGATGAACATCCTCAACGGCGGCGTGCATGCCGACAACAACGTCGATTTCCAGGAATTCATGATCATGCCGGTGGGTGCTCCGACGTTCGCCGAAGGCTTGCGCTGGTGCGCCGAAATCTACCACACGCTGAAGAAGGTCCTTCACGATGCAGGCCTCGGCGGAGGCGTGGGCGACGAAGGCGGCTTCGCCCCCAATCTCAAGACAAACGAAGAGCCGCTGAAATACATCACCGAGGCATGCGAGAAGGCCGGCTACAAGCCCGGTTCCGACATCATGTTCGCGATGGATCCTGCTTCCACCGAGTATTACGACGCCGAGCGCGGCGTGTACGTGCTTGCGGGCGAAGGCGTGGAGTACACGAGCGAAGAGATGGTCGACTACTGGGAGAAGCTGGTCGATACATATCCGATCATCTCGATCGAAGACGGCATGGCCGAAGAAGACTGGGACGGCTGGAAGCTTCTGACCGATCGCATCGGCGACCGCGTGCAGCTGGTGGGCGACGATTTGTTCGTCACCAATTCCGAGCGCTTGAAGAAGGGCATCGAGCTGGGCGTTGCCAACGCCATCCTGGTCAAGGTGAACCAGATTGGCAGCCTGACCGAGGCTCTGGAGGCGATCGAGATGGCCAAGCAGGCGGGCTATGCGTGCGTTATGAGCCATCGCTCCGGCGAATCCGAAGACACTACGATCGCCGATCTGTCCGTGGCGTGCAATGCGGGCCAGATCAAGACCGGCGCTCCGTGCCGCTCCGACCGCATTGCCAAGTACAACCAGCTCATCCGTATCGAAGAGGAACTGCGCGAGTCTGGCCGCTACGCCGGCATGGACGCCTTCTACAACATCAAGCGCGCATAAGGGCATGCCTCGTTTTTCGACGGACGGTCTTTCCTTCGACCGATTCGTCCGCGCAAGGCATGGGCTTTCGACGGCAGGCGGGGACTTCCAAGAGACGCCCGCCTGCCGCGCATAGCGTGCGGCCCGTTCTTCGTTCGGCCGACACGCAAACGGCGGCCTTCGGGCGTAAGGGTTCGCGCCGCCGCCTGATTGACGAAAAAAGCCGGTCCCCTCACGGAAAAAGGGGCCGGCTTTCCGGTTTTTTGCGGCTATGCCGCAGTTTCGGGCGCGGATGGCGCCATTGCGGCGGGGGAGAACGGCATATGCCCAGGTCGTGAAGATCGCAGGGGGCGGCATGCCTGCGTCTTTGCGGCACAGCCGCAAAAAATCGCCCGTAAGGGGCGATTTTTGTGTTCGAATGCCGCGATCGCGCTTCGGAAGGCCTTCGCCCTTCATCTTTATAGACGCAGGCCGCCGTCTTCTTCTCGGCCGATTGTCCGCAAGTCTCCGATCCGTTTCTTCTATGCTTCGTCCAGGTTCAGCCTGCCGATGCGTTGTGCCAGGTCGTCGCCGCGTTCGTGGAAGAGCAGCTTCTCGTTGTGGGCGAAATAGCGCTCGCAGCCGTGGTCGTTGATGAACGCCATGCTGTGCCGGTTGACCGAAAGGTCGGTGACGAGCAGCAGCATCTCCTGCCCTTCGCCGAATGCGTCTTCGACGAAGCGGAATACCGCATCGAGCGCATCGGACGCCGCATCGATGCGCGCATCGAGCGCGTCGAGCATGAGGCCGAATCGCTCTTTGAGCTCGTCGAAGGAAAGCCCGCTTCCCGCACGATCGCGCACGGCGCCTTCGAGCAGTCCCGCGGCGCGCTCGTAAGCGAGGCGTTTGTCGTCGCTCAGAAGCCCGGCCTCCTTTTCGACGGCGAGCTTGGTGCGGATGGCGGCCGCCTGGGCGGCCGCCAAATCGCTCGCGTCGGCGGCGCCCGTTTCCTCCATGCGGGCGCGCAGGTCGGCAAGTTGTTCATGCACGAATCCGGCCGCATCCTCCTCGCTTGCCGCCTCTCTGACGCGGGAAATCAGCGCGTCGGTGACAAGCCCCATGAGCGATACGCGCTCGTCGAAGGCGGCGGCATGGGCGCGCTCGAGTATTTCGGTGTCGGCCTGCCCGTCCACGATGGCGTCGATGCGGTAATCCGAGCGGTATTTGGTGAACAGTTCGTAATACACCGAGAAATGCTTGGCCACCTCGGGGTTTTGCACGTATTGCCCGATGAGCAGGTCGTCTACCGGCAAGCCCTCTTCCTCGTAGAGCTTGATGACCGACGAAAGGTCGTCCCATCCGCGCGCGGTGACGAACGACATGCCGTCGACGGTGGTTTCCACGCGATAGAAGTTCCCGCGTTCGATATCGAGGTAGGTGAGCACGGCCGGATGCACGCCCGTCTGCACGGCGTAGTCGCGCCAAGCCTGGTAATCGGGCTCTACGTCGATGCGCTTGAGGCGGTCCCAGGTGGCCATGTCGAAATCGTGCACGGTGCGGTTGTATTCGGGCGGATTGCCCGCCGTCACCACGATCCAGCCGTCAGGCACGCGATGACGTCCGAACACCTTGTACTGCAGGAACTGCAGCATGGCGGGCGTGAGCGTTTCGGAGACGCAGTTGATCTCGTCCAAGAACAGGATGCCTTCCTGCTTGCCCGTGGCCTCCATGGTGTCGTAGACCGAGGCGATGATTTCGCTCATGGTGTATTCGGAAACGTCGTATTCCACGCCGCCGTAGGTTTTACGCGCGATGAAGGGAAGGCCGAGGGCGCTTTGGCGGGTGTGGTGCGTCATGGAATACGAGACGAACCCCACTTCGAGCTCCTGGGCGATCTGCTCCATGATGGCGGTTTTGCCGATGCCGGGCGCGCCGATGAGAAAGACCGGCCGCTGCCTGCTGACGGGCAGGCGGTAATCGCCGAATTCGTCTTTGGCGAAATACGCCCGCATGGAGCGTTCGATCTGCTTTTTCGCTTGGCTGATGTTCATGGCTGCTCCTCCGATTCGATACGGTATGTCGTGTTCTCTCGCGATGCGCCTCGCCGACGGGCATTCGCCGCGCGTTTACCTTCCGCAATCGCGCCGTCCGTGTGCGGCCGCGGAATCGAAACCAGGCTTCGTGCCTGGGATAACAACGGTTTTCCTCACTCTATCAGCACTTTTTCTTCCAATACCACCTTCATGGCCCATACGGGCACGGAAACGCCCGCGTCGTCGTCGACAAAGACGAACGCCGCCTCGTAATCGGGCTTTCGTGCGGGGAAGGTGCCCTGTCCGTCGGTGAAGTAGATGATGCCCGCCAGGTCGGCGAACTCGCCGCGCTCGAGCGCGGCGTCGACATAGGAGAACACGGGGCGGAAATCGGTGCCGCCGAGCCCTTTGATCTCGAGGTCGTCGAGGTAGCGGTTCAGGTCGGCGAGCGACGAAATGCGCGCGATGTCGGTTATCGCCGCGTCGCATTGGATGATATGCACGTTCATATCGGCGAAAAAGCTCGTTTCGTTGGAAAGGATCGCATAGGTCTTCTCGATGAACGCGCGCACGAGGCCGTCTTTGGTGGATGCGGACGTGTCGATGGCCACGACGAAATCGCGGATGCGCTTCTCCTCGCTGTATTCGAGCGGTTCGATCAGCGGCAGGTTTCCATAGAGCGAAAGCCCGTAGCAGTAGTAGACGTAGTCGAATTCGTCGTCGTTGATGCGCATATGCTCGCCCATGCGCGCGAATTTGCGCAGGAATTCGCGGTAGTCCTGCTTCTCGCGCGTGACGGCGCGCAGATTCATGGCCAAGTTCGACCCTTCGACGCCCCAGAGCTGCACGTAGGTATCAAGCTGGACGCCCATTTCGTAGGCGGCGTTTTTCCATTGCTCGCGCGAACGGTCCAGGTTCACCGTGTCGGCGAAGCGCTTGCCGATCGCTTCCGCGGCGTTTTCGGGAGCCTTTTTCTGCACGATGTCTTCCTGCTTCAGCCCGCGCCGCGATGCATGGCTTTTCTTGCGCGTGTCGGCATCGTCGGGCAGCTCGGCGTCGGTTCCGTCCTGCGCCGCCTGTCTGGCCGCATCCGTGCGCTTCGTGTCGTTTTCTTCGACGCGTCTGCTTTCGGTCCGGTCGCGCCGTCGCGCCTCCTCGGCCGCCATGGCATGCCAAGGAGCATGGTCGTCGACGAGGAACGGCTCTCTCATCGCCTGTATGGTTTCATCGTCATTATAAGTTTCTAGAAGATACCTATATATAGTTTCGGCTGTAACAATAGAAAGGTTTGCTTCTATCTCTGCAAGCGTCGCAAGCTGGCGGGACGATTGCTCCGTGCGCGCGGCCGGCAGATCGAGCTGCGCTATCACGTGCTCCACGGCGATGTCGCATGCGGCGTCCCACCGCGGTTCATCGACGCGTTCGT
>USEZ01000006.1 GCA_900553775.1 uncultured Slackia sp.
AAACGCGGCGCCGCCCACGAGCCAAAACGAGCACGCGTGCGCTATATGCCCACGCCCGCGTTCATCTTCTCATCCGGCCACGAGCACCCTTCGCGTGCCGGGCACGCGTAGCAGGCGCGCGATGCCTTGTCGGCCTCATACAGCAGCCTGCCCAAAGGCGATGCCGCGACCGACAAGCGCCGATGCTCCCGAACCGCCGCGACGATGGCCGCCTTTTCCTCTGCGGAAAACCCGTCGACATCGGCCAGGATACGCGCGGCGATATCGGCTCCCGCCTGTTCATGCGGCATTCCCGTTTCGTACTGGTCGGCCTTGCCGATATCGTGCAGCAAGGCGGCCGCGTACACGAGCTCTTTGGGAAATCCCAGGTTGCGCTCGAGGTCGAGAATATAGGCGATGCGCGCCGTATCGAGCAGATGCGCCATACCGTGACGGCAGAACACGCGCTCGCTTTCCAGCTCGACCACGCGCGCCAGATGCTCGCGATATGCCGGATGCCGTCGAATCTGCTCGACGGCGGGCATAGACGGAAATCCCATGGGCACCCCTTCCAACCTACCATTGCATCCGAAAGGCGCAACACCGCTGCCGCGAAAAACGATGCGGGCGGCGCCGATGGGGCGCTCCGATGCACACGGCCCCGCCGATCCGTCGATTCGATGCGCATAGCCGCGCCGACGAATCGGGCCGGCGCCCCTGAGCGCAATGTGTGCGGCGTGCGGCCGCTACGCGTTCACCATGCGGAAGAAATCGTCCGCCAAACGGCCGTCCTCCTCGAACAGGCCGCGCTTCGCCAGCGTCACCGTTTGGCTGCCGGGCTTGCGCACGCCGCGCATGGACATGCACATATGCTCGGCCTGCATCATGACTATCGCGCCTTTGGCGTGCAGATTGTCCATGATCGCATCGGCCACCTGCGCCGTCAGACGCTCTTGCAGCTGCGGACGGCGGGCGTATACCTCCACCGTGCGTGCGAGCTTCGACAAGCCCGTGACCTCGCCATCGGGAATATAGGCGACATGGGCCGTTCCGAAAAAGGGCAGCAAGTGGTGCTCGCACAGCGAGTAGAAGCGGATATCGCGCTCGACCACCATGCCGCCGTCGTCCACCGTAAACGTAGTGGACAGATGTTCCGCGGCGTCTTCCTGCATACCCCCGCAGATCTCTTCGTACATGCGCGCCACGCGGGCGGGGGTTTCAAGCAATCCCTCGCGCTGCGGATCCTCGCCGATGCCCTCGAGCAAAAGAAGGGTTGCCTGTTTGATTTTTTCCTGATCGAACATCGTAGGTCCTATCTGTAAGCCGCGCCGCCGCAACGACGTTATGGACGCATGGCCGCTGCACGGTCGACGGATGAGCTTTGCAGTGCAATGCGCGGCGCAATGGCGAAGCCCCGCTCCGCAGTCGGCGAAAGCGCCTCAGCGGGCAATCCGGGTTCGCCGCATGAAGCCGGAAGCAGCCCCGACGCCGCCTTTGACTCCCAGGCCGTCCCGCATGCGCTTGCCTTCGAGCATCGCCGCACGTCAAAAGCGAAGACGGAAATCGCGACGACGGCCGGCAAGAAGCCGAAACCTCAAGAGCTGAAACGACGCCGCAAGGCACGCCCTCCTTTCGGGGCCGCCCCTCGGCGGGACATGCCGGCGTGCGAGATTCTACCGGAACCGCGCACGCGCGAGGGCGAACCCCACGAACGAAACAGCGCGCCGCGACGGGCGCCTTTGGCGCAACGCGCCCGAAAACGCGCGCTGGCCGTCCGCGATGCTGCGGGAAAATCCGCCGCGACGCGCCGATGCGCCGTCTCGGCATCCCCTTTCGGCCGCGCGCCGAGGGCGTGCGCCTCGTCCGGCAATCCGAGCACGGCACAGGGCGCGGTTCGATGCAATCCGGCCGCAGCCAAACCGCGCTCCGGCCGACGATAACGCCCGAGCACGAAAAGAGCCGCGCATAGCGCGGCCCACAGGGGAAGACTGCCCCGAACGTTCGACGGACATAGAGAGAGGAAAAAGTCGGCCGAATCTTCAAGGCGATTGCGGTACTGTACCACTCCCCCACACTAAAGTGAAGCGGATAATCCGCAGATAACTATCATTTTTTTCATTTTGAAACTATTGGAGCGCAAACCCATGCGTTCCAAGGATGGAAACAGGCGGCACCCATAGGAGCGCCATATCGAAGCGCGGGTGCGGGCTCGGCGGACGCAAGCCGGGCAGGCGCGGCGCATGAGGAACCGAGCGCGGCGCATGCGGGGCTCGCAACAAGCGCGAACGCAGCGCGCATGCTGCTCGGAAGATGCGACGCGGCAGCGCAGGCTCGGCGGACGGCGGCAGAACCCGAGGTCCGCCCCGCTGGGCGCGAACGGACGAGAGATGCGCAATCGGAGGAATCGGCGGCATACGCACGCCGCCCGCATGGATGCGCGCCTATACTGACGCCGAAAGCATCGACATCGACGCTTCGGTCGAAGGAGGCAGCGGGCAATGGCGTATCGCAATTTCAGCAAGGAATTCATCGAGCAGTTCGAGGCCGACCGCGCCGCCGGGCGCACGAATCCCTTCCGCACCGACGATGCGCAGGCGCTCAGGCGCAATCCTGCGCGCGACATGTCTCCCCGCCTGCACCGCCCGCCCTTCGTGCGCGATATCGACAAGATCCTCAACGTGGCGCCCTACAACCGCTACGCCGGCAAAACGCAGGTGTTCAGCTTCGTGCGCAACGACGACATCAGCCGCCGCGGACTGCATGTGCAGCTCGTCGCGCGCACGGCCCGCACCATCTCGCGCATGCTCGGCCTCAACGAAGACCTCGCCGAGGCGATCGCGCTCGGCCACGATCTGGGCCACACCCCGTTCGGCCATGCGGGCGAGCGCATCCTGAACGACCTCTACCATGCCGACACGGGGCGCTTCTTCAACCACAACGTGCACTCCGTGCGCGTGCTCGACACGCTCTATGCGCGCAACGTCACGCTGCAAACGCTCGACGGCATTCTGTGCCACAACGGCGAAAGCAGCCAGAAGGAATTCAAGCTCGGCGACACGCACGATTTCGCAACGTTCGACGCGCTGGCGGAATCATGCGACGTCGACGAGCGGGCGATCGGCCGCCTGCGCCCGTCGACCCTCGAAGGATGCGTCGTGCGCATCTCCGACATGATCGCCTACGTGGGAAAAGACCGCCAAGACGCCATGGGCGTGGGCTCGCTTGCCGACGACAGCGGTTTTTCCGGCGGCGCGCTCGGCGTGCAGAACGCCGAAATCATCAACAACCTCACGGTGGACATCGTCGAGCACAGCTACATGCGCGAAAGCATCGCCATGAGCGACGAAGCCTTCGCCAGCCTGAAAACGGCCAAGGCCGAAAACTACGAACGCATCTATCTCGCCGACGAGCAGGGAGACGTCTACGAAGACGAGATTCGCCCCATGTTCTGCGAGCTGTACGAGGCGATTTCGGCCGACCTTGCGGCGCACGACGAAAGCGCGCCCGTCTACAGGCACTTCATAGAACGCATCGAGCGGCAGCGAAGCCTCTACGACGAGAATCGCCCCTATCGCCGCGAAGAGCCGCACCGTATCGCCGTAGACTACCTGGCAAGCATGACCGACGAGTACTTCCTCGCGGCGCATCGCTTCATGTGCCCGAACAGCGCGCATGCCGTGGAATTCCGCGATTATTTCCACGGCATGCAGCGGCGCAGGCCCTGACGCCGCTCGAAACGCACGCCGGAAATGCGAGGGCGCCCGCCTACGCGCCCTCGCGCCGGGCCGCGCCCGCCGCCGCAACCTTGGCCGCATCGCGCTTCGCGAGCAGCACGAACGTCGCGATGGAAAGGACGATCGTCAGAACAAGGCCGACCCACGGGTTATGCGCGAATCCCGTGACCAGATACGCGATCGACCCCGCCGCGAACACGATGGTGGCATAGGGCGTCTGCGTGGAGACATGGTCGAGCAGCGCGCACTTCGCGCTTGTCGACGACAGGATCGTGGTATCGGAAATCGGCGAGATATGATCGCCGTACACCGCGCCGCCCAGCGTAGCGCCCACCGCCACCAAAAACAGCGGATCGGACGGATCGAACACCCCCGTCACGATGGGCAGCACCAGCGCGATCGTGCCCCAGCTCGTACCCATCGAAAACCCGATGAAGGCCGATACCGCGAAAATGACCGCAGGCAAGAACTCCAACCCCACGCCCAGGCCGTTCAGCACGTCGCTCACGAAGGGGCCGGTGCCGATCATATAGCGGCACACGCCGCCGAGCGACCAGGCCAGAACAAGGATCATGATGGCCGACACCATGGATTTCACGCCCTCTGCCATGCCGTCCATGTAGCCCGAAAGCGTAGTCAGACCGCGCGGAAGATACATCGCCGCCGCCGCGATCAGCGCCGTCGCGGCGCCGATGCACAAACCCGCGATCGGATCGACCCCCACAGCGGTCGCGAAATCGGCCCCCTGGAAGAATCCGCCGACATACAGCATGCCCACGATGGAGGACACGATGAGCGTTGCGATGGGAACGACCAGGTCGAGCACGGTTCCTTTATCGGATACCTTCATGCCGTCGAATTCCACCAGGCCCTGGTCGGCATCGTGCCGGCCCGAACCGGATCCGCCCGCCGAAGCGGACGCGGCATCGGGCGCCTCCGCCTCGTCGCTCGATATGCCGCACGATTCCGAGACGAAAGCAGAGGCGGACCGGTCGGGCGCTCCGCAGGCTCGGGCGCGTTGCTCGGCGATGCGCATCGGGCCGAAATCCATATTCGAGGCGCAGATGAAGAACACGAACACGATCGTGGCAAGCGCGTAGAAGTTATACGGGATGGACGCGACGAAGGTGCTGAACCCGTTTTCCCCCAGATAGCCGCCCACGGCAACCGCCCAGCTCGACACCGGGGCGATGATGCACACGGGCGCCGCGGAAGAGTCGATGATCCAGGCGAGCTTCTCGTGGCTGATGCGGAACCGGTCGGTCACGGGACGCATCACCGCCCCCACCGTCATGCAGTTGAAATAATCGTCCACGAAGACGAGCACGCCCAGAAGCGCCGTGAGCATCTTGGCGAGACGGGCGCTTTTCACATGCTGCGTCACCCATGCGCCGTATGCGCGCGACCCGCCGGCAAGCGCCACGAGCACCACAAGCGCGCCGAGCAGCGCTAAGAACAGCAGCAACGACGCGTTGTCGGCGATTTGGGCGCCCATCATCCGCGGCACCATCGTGAACGCCTGGATGAGCGGGTCTATTCCCGGGCCCGACGCCGTGAACGCGTAAATGACCATGCCGGTGAAGATGCCGATCGTCAGCGACGAGTACACTTCTTTCGTGATGAGCGCCAGGGCAAGCGCCAAAAGCGGCGGCACGACAGACCATGCCCCCGCATCGATCAAGCCGAAAGCTTCCATCTATTCTTTTCCCCTCGTTGTCTCTCCCCACGAGGGTGCAAGTATACCCCCGAGTCGGAAAGCACGGGCGGGCAAACGTAAAACGCAGGTATCGTGCGAAACTTCGTTACGAAGCCGATACCGAATAAGCGCAATGTCAGCGAACGGACGAAAGCTTCGGCAAGCGAAAGGCGGAACGGAAAACGACGGCGTGCAGACGACGCGGGTCCGCGTCCGATGGAAGGCGGCGCCGTCTTGAGCACTCCGACGGCGCCGCCTCGCGCCTCCCGCCTAGTAGCGGCTGTCGAAGATGCGCTTGGTCTTTTTCTCGGATCGCGGCAGCTCGCCCATGGGCACGCCTTTCGCCTCGGGCGTGCAGCCTATCTTCGCCTTGAAGATGGCGGCGAGCTGTTCTTCGCAACGCGTTTTCTCGTCGCCTTCGAGCGGCGTTTCGAACAGCACGGTAAGCACGTCGCGGCCGTTGATCGCCTCGATCATGACCTGGTATTCCGAGCTGGTGCCGTCGACGAACTTGATCACTTCCTCGATCTGGGCGGGAAACATGTTGCAGCCTTTGACCTTCACCATGTCGTCGGTACGTCCTGTCAGCGTATCGATGCGCGGATGCGCCAGGCCGCACGGGCACTCGCCCGGGATGATGCGCGTGAGGTCGTGCGTGCGATAGCGAATCAGCGGCGCGCCCTGTTTGCGCAGCGTGGTAAGCACCAGCTCGCCCACTTCGCCGTCGGGCAGCACCTCGCCCGTTTCCGGATCGACGATTTCGGCATAGATGTAGTCGCTCCAAATATGCATGCCATGGTGCTCGGAGCACGAAATGCCGATGCCCGGGCCGTAGATTTCGGTAAGGCCGTAGATGTCGAATATTTCGACGCCCAGTTCGTCGGCGATGCGGGCGCGCATCTTATCGCCCCAGCGCTCGGAGCCGATCACGCCTTTGCGCAGCTTGAGCGCATCGCGCAGGCCGCGCTTGTCGATCTCTTCCGCCAGCAGAAGCGCATACGAGCTCGTGGCCGTGATGACGGTGCTGCCCAGATCCTGCATCATCTTGAGCTGTTTTTCGGTATTGCCGGGGCCCATAGGGATGGCCATGGCGCCCAGACGCTCGGCACCCAGCTGAAAACCGATGCCCGCCGTCCACAGGCCGTAGCCGGGCGTGATCTGGATGCGGTCGGCCGCCGTGATGCCCGCCGTTTCATAGCAGCGCGCGAACATGTCGGCCCAGTCGGATACGTCCTGGCGGGTATAGGGAATAATCACGGGCGTGCCCGTGGTGCCCGACGAGCTGTGGATGCGCACCACCTCTTCGTCGGGAACCGCCTGAATGCCCAGCGGATAGGCGTCGCGCAGGTCGGCCTTTTCCGAGAAGGGAAGCTTCTCGAAATCGGCCTGGGTTTTCACATCGGCAAGATCGATGCCGTCGAATTTACGGGCATAGAAGGGCGAACGCTCTTTGAGCGTGGCGAATTCCTTTTCGATGAGGGCGAATTGTTCGTCGGTCAGAGACATGGCGGTTCCTTTCAAACGATGGCGCTTCGAAGGAAGGAAACGCATTCCCGCAAGCGGCGGCATGCGAAGGTGCGCGATGCCCCGGCGCGCGCGAACCCGTTGCCTTCGGCATGCGGATCGTGCGGCAAGCAGAAAAAGGCGCGTTTCCGTAAAAAAGAGCGGGAAGGAGGCGCTTCAAGCTCGCGATACGAGGCTTGAAGCTAAAGCCATCGACCGGCCGTCGCAGTGCGCGCGGCTACGAAGAAAGGGATATGTTCGCGAATTGTCATGACGCTATTGTACGCTAAAGCGCGCTAGTTTCAACCCGCCGCACGGCAAACGGGCGGCCGAGGTCGGAAACGATCCGTCATATACCCAGCCCGTAGGTCATGTGCATCATGTAGAAGCCGAAGCGCACGACGAACAGGCCTGCGAAAAACAGGACGTTGCATGCAACGAGGCGCGCAGGGCTTGCCAGCCCTCCCCCGCGCAAGGGCAACGCCGCGGCGATCAGGGCGGCGGCGCCCGCCGCGCCGTAGGAGACGATCATCGCGGGATACTGCGGCACCAGGCCCGGCGCATCGCCGTAGCCGTTCCATATGCCGGCAAGCTGCATGTTCTGCAACGCCAGGCATGCCACGTTCGCCGCGAGAAACGCCCCCGACGCCCCCAGCAGCGCCGCGCTTACGGCCGTATGCAGGCATACGGCGCGGGCGGCGCGCAAGGTCGCCATCGCCAAAAGCGGACCGCCCGCGCAGGCCGAAAGCCACACGTTCGCCGGCACGAACGGCGTATGCCAGGTAGCGATCGTGGGCGCATCGTAGGCAAGCGCGATCGCGCCTACGCACACAAGCGCCGCGGCGATTATGAAAGCGCACCAGAGCTTCTGCAGCCTGACATGCTGCTTCTCGGAAAAGCAGAACAGCCAGTACAGGCCGCACGCCGCCAAAAACAGCACGGCCGAGAACACTTCGTTGGACAAAGGCGAGCGCCCGATGCCGAAAAACACATAGAGCGCGTTCGCGGGGCTTCCCAGGTGCGTGGCGGACGCCACCAGCCCCACCATGGTGACGATCAGCGGAATGCACAGCGCTCGATTGATGCGCGAACGCTCGAGCTCGCCCAACGGAGCCGCAATCAGCACGGCGGCCACGATCGCGCACGCGATCGCTCCGGAAGGAGCAAGCGTGGTGAACAAGACCAGCGTTATCTCGCTCATCGCCGTTTCGAACCCGAGCGGCATGGCGCACCGTCCCTTCCTCCGACAAATCCGCGCAATCGCACGCCCGCGCTCCGGCAGGCACGCATTCCAAGCGTTTCACTATACAAAAAAGAACGCGCCGTGGCGCGTTCTTGCATGCGGAAACACTTCGGGCGCACGGGATGCGGCCTGCAAAATGGACCGCGCGCTTCGTCCGAGCATCGCCCGTTGCTGTACGCACGCCCCGGCGAAAGAGAGGGGAGCGCCGAGATATGCGCACAAAAACGGACGATCGGCCGGAAAGGCGCGACGGAATCGGCATCCGCCGCGCCTCTTTCCCGCTGCCGAAGCATACGCCCGACGACGGCAGGGCGGCACGTTGCCAGGCGCGGCGGCCCGACTTCGTGTGCGCATCGCCATCCGCCGTCGGGTGAAGCGCCCTACAGGCCGATCGACATCTGCACCGCGTAGAACGCGAAGCGCACCAGGAAGATTCCCGCCAGCGCGGCAACGGAGCCGACGGCGGAAAGCGCCAGGGCCTTCTTGCCGAAGCAGGCGCCGCCGAGGCAGCAAAGAGCCACGATGCCGCAGACAGCCGCGCCGCACAGGTACGGAACCACAGGCTCGGCAAGCGTTGCGCCTGCAACCGCAGGGCTCCACAGCTCGCCCAGCATGTCGAAGTGGCCCACCAAGGCAACCGCAGCGGCGATGAAGCCCGCGGCGCCCAGCATGAACGCGATCGACTTCAACATGTGGGACGTGCGCTTCTCGATCGCCTTTGCCAGCGAAAGCACGAGCAGCCCCACGAGCGTGCCGCCCAGAAGGCCCATGCCCAGCATTTCGAGCGGCACGAGCGGGAAATTCCACGAAGGAATGGTGGGCATCATGTACGCCAGGCCGGTAAACACCGTGAAGACCAGCGCAAGCGCGGCAACCACCAGGGCAAACGGCTTGCGAGCCGAAGCGGAGAGCTTGCCCGCCAGGCCCAAGGCCACATACAGCGCCATGGCGACGAAGAACACCATGCCCACCGCGATTTCGTTAGAAAGCGGCGAATGGCCGATGCCCGCGAACACGCCTACCGCATGAAGCGGCGATGCGAGATGGAAAAACGACGCCACGAAGCCGAGCGCCACAAGGCCCGCGGGAATCAGCGAGAAACGGTCGACGGCCTTCAGCTGCGCGTCATCGAGCTTCAGCGAGCACACGGCCGCCGCCAGCACGACGAACGCGCCTGAGCCCAAAGGCGCCAACGTGGTGAAAATCGCCAAAGGCAATTCGTTCAGAGCGGTTTCCATATTAGAGCACCTCCAGGGGGTTCACGATCCTACCGGCACGGCTGTCGGAAGGCTGGGCGTCGGCGCAGGCCTTCACGAACAAATTCGGGGTGGTGAGCTTCGCCTCGGGCAAGGGAGCGATGTTCGCACGCTCGCCGAGCTTTGCCATCTCCTCGGCCGGGCCGAACGCCAGGGCGCGCGCGGGGCACGCCTCCACGCACACGGGCGCCTCTCCTGCGGCGACGCGTTCGGCGCAGCCGTCGCATTTCACCGAATGGCCCTTTTCGCGGTCGACCTTCGGCGAGTTGTAGGGACATGCCATGTGGCAATAGCCGCAGCCGATGCATTTGCCCTCGTCGACGCTTACCAGGCCGGTCTGCTCGTCTTTGTGCATCGCGCCCGTGGGGCACACCTGCATGCAGGCCGGATTGTCGCAGTGGTTGCACGAAATGGACACCGGATAGCTGAAGCACGTGGTTTTGAAGCACCCGTCGGCATCGCGCACGGTTTCGCCGCCGGCACACTCGTACACCTTGCGATAGGCAGACTCAAGACCCAGGTCTTTGTAGTCTTTGCAGGCGAATTCACAGGTCTTGCAGCCGGTGCAGCGCGTCGCGTCGAAGTGGAACGCATACTGAGTCATATCTCGATCCTTTCCTCGTCACACGGCCCGCTTACGCGGAGACCTTCTCTACCTGGCAGATATTCGTATGCTGCGGATTGCCCTTGGACAGCGGCGAGGGGCGCTGGGTGGTCAGCGTATTGATGCTGCCGCCCTTGTCGACGCGCTCGGGGTCGCCGTACATGTCGGCCGTATGCCATGCGCCCTGGGAAACCGCGACCGTGCCTGGAACCACGCGCGGGGTCACCTTGGCAAGAAGCTCGATGGTGCCGAACTGGTTTTTCACATGCACCGTATCGCCCTGTTCGATGCCGCGCTCCTGGGCGTCGACCGGGTTGATCCACGCCTCCTGCGGATTGACCTCCTTGAGGTCTTCGATGAAGCCCCAGGAAGAATGGATGCGGCCGCGATAGTGGAAGCCGGTCAGCGCCAGCGGGAACTCGTCGGTGGTGGATTCCACGCCGAACCACTCGGGAACGTACGCGGGAATAGGAGGCAGGGTTTCCATGCCCTCGAGCGTGTCGCCTTCCTGCAGCTCCCAGCCTTCGGTGAACTGCAGCAGCTTCTCGGAGAAGATCTCGATCTTGCCCGAAGGGGTGTCGAGCGCGTTTTCCACGGGATCGGTGCGGAATTTCTCCATGGAAATCTTCTTCTTGCCGGGACGCACATAGACGCCCTGCTCCATGGCCTGCTCGTAGGAAGGAAGCTCGGAATCTTTCTCGCGCGACTTCTCGTAAAGCTCCGCGATCCACTCTTCCTCGGTCTTGCCCTCGGTGAACTCTTCTTTCACGCCGAGCTTTTCGGCCATGAGCGTCGCCATCTCGTAGGCGGTCTTGCGCTCGAACTTCGGCGAGGTGCACGGCTGGCCGGCGATCATGTAAGCGTTGTCGCCGCCAGTGCCGATCATGGACACCTGCTCGAAGCGGAACAGGTCGGGCAAGATGATGTCGGCGTATTTCAGCGAATCGCACATCACCGTATCGATGCCCAGGATGAACTCGCACTTGCTTTCGTCGGAGAGGATATCGTGGGCCTTGTTGATGTCGGAATGCTGGTTGGTCAGGCAGTTGCCGGCATAGTTGATCATGTACTTGATGCCCACTTCGAGCTTGTCGCCGCCCTTGACGCCGGCGTTTTTCGCCGTCATCTCGGGACCGTGGTCGATCGCGTCGGTGAACAGGAAGCACGGGATGCTCTTCTTCACGGGATTGGTGCCGGCGGGAAGGCTCGTCAGCGAAACGGAATTGGATCCTTCGCGCGTGCCGTTGTTGGTGCCTTCGAGGCCGATCTGGCCCATCAGGCACGGCAGCGCCATGATCGACCAGGCGGTCCACTCGCCGTTGGAGCGGCGCTGCGGGCCCCAGCCCTGATTCACATAGAGCGGCTTGGCGGTGCCCACCTCGCGCGCGAGCTTCTCGATGGTCTGCGCGGAAATGCCCGTGACCTTCGCGGCCCACTCGGGCGTCTTTTCCACCATGTCGTAGCCTGTGCCCATGATGTAGTCGTAATACGACATGTTCTTGCCCCGGTAGGCCTCGGGCATGGTCTCCTCGTCGTAGCCCACGCAATAAGTATGCAGGAAGTCGAGGTCTACCAGATCGTTCTGAATGAGGTAATGCGCGATGCCCGCGACAAGCGCCGCGTCGGTGCCGGGGTTGATCGGCAGCCACGTTTCGGAGTGGCCCATGGCGGTATCGCTCATGCGGGGGTCGATGATGTAGATCTTCGCGTTGGTCTTCTCGCGCAAATGAGCCCAATCGTAATGCGAGACCGCGCCGCCCTGGCGCGTTTCCACCGGGCTCGAGCCGAACAGCAGGATGAGCTCGGCGTCTTCGGCGGCGGAAAGGGTCGATCCGCCCGACTGCTTGCTGCCGTACATATACGGCGTGATGCAAGAAATCTGCGCGGTGGAATAGCTGTTGTAGAAGCCCAGGTAGCCGCCCACCAGGTTGAGCATGCGGTTGAACGGACGCGAGGTGGAAGCCGAAACGCCCGTGGCGTACGGCACATACACGGCCTCGTTGCCGTAGGTGTCGATGACCTCTTTGAGCTTGGTTGCAGCCGTGTCGATGGCCTCTTCCCAGCTGATCTGCTCGAACTTGCCCTCGCCGCGCTTGCCCACACGCTTCATGGGATAGCTCAAACGGTCGGGGTGGGCCAGCCAACGGCGATAGGTGCGTCCGCGCAGGCAGGCGCGCGGCTGCGGCTCGTCGAAGGCGGCATCCTTGCTCGTGTAGGTATCGACCCACACGACCTCGTCGTCTTTCACATGGAATTTCAGCGAGCAACGGCCCGGGCAGTTGATGGCGCAGTGGCCCCAGGTGGTCTTCTCCTGTCCGTCGGCGAAAGCGGCCGGCGCGTCGCCGAACATGGCATCGGCGCCCGCGGCGCCGCCGGCGGCCACGGCCAAAGCGCCGAGAGCGCCCGTCGTCTTCAGAAACGAACGGCGGCTCACGGCATGCGTGTTCGTGGACATATCTCCCCCTTTTTTTCCAAACCTCGTTCACACCGCCCGCAGCATCGACCCATGACGCGCCGCCATGGCCCGACGGGGCGGAAAACACCCCTCGAGTATGCCCCCGCATGGCGCCGCATGCTGTCACATACAACGTGTCATTTAGCGGTTTTCATTCGGGGAACGTCACATATTTTCGAAAATCGACGCGAGAAACGGCGCGTCGGCGAAGGTTCGCGATAGACTTGCCCGAACACTGGAGTAAAGGAAGGCGCCCTTGGAGAAAACGAAGAAATACGCCCGCTACATGCCCAACACGCGCAGCCTCGGCTATGCGCTCTTCCTTGCCGTCAACGCCACGGCCGTATGGGGCGGCGTGTTCCCGTTCCTTCCCATGAGCATTCAAACGAGCTCGTTCACCGTGGCGTTCTTCCTCGCGCAATCGCTCGTTTTCGCCGTGAGCTATTTCGCAAGCACCCTGGGCGTGTATTTCTTCCCCGGCCCGGCGCGCAAGTTCCTCGTCTGGGCGGCGGGGCTTCCCTATCTTTTGGGATGGTGCGCCCTGATCGCCGCCGTCTACGTGCAAGACGCGGCGCTCAAGCTCGCCATAGCGGGCGGAGCGCTCATCGGGTTCGGGTCGGCGGGGTTTTACATGGCCTGGCAGCGCCTGTTCGCATCGCAGAAGCCCGCCGTGGGCAATCGCGACCTCATTCTGGCCACGGTGTTCGCGCCGCTCATCTATTTCGCGCTCTACCTCATTCCCGTGGCCGTCACGGTGTTTCTCATTCCCACGGTGTTCATGCCCCTGTTCGCGCTGTCCATCCTGGTGGCAAGCCGCACGACCGACCTCGACCAGCCCATGTTCGAGAACCTCCCGCGCGAGCACAAGAACACCTACGTGCAGGCGCTGAAAGATTACTGGCGCAGCGCGTTCTGCATCGGCGCCTTCGCGTTTTCTTGCGGCGTCGTGCGTTCGATCGCGGTGGAAACGCCCGAGGTGGGCGCCGAAGTGAACATGCTTTCCATGGCCAGCATGCTGGTGGCGGGCGTCGCGTTCGCGGCCACCTGGCAGAAAAAATCGCTGCAGCTCAACGTGTCGTCGGCCTTCCGCGTGCTGTTCCCCTTCGTCATCAGCGCCTTCGTGCTGCTGCCGTTTTTAGGGAAAGACTACATCGCCCCGTTCGCGGGCGCGCTGTACGCCCTGTACGACTGCGCGATCATCCTGATGATGGTGCAATGCGCGCAAGCTTCGCGCGAACGGGGCATCAACCCCGTGTTCATGTACGGCTTCTTCGGCGGCATCGTGTACATGCTGCACGACGCAGGCTACATCATGGGGCTGTTCGCGGGCAATCTGACCATGTTCGGCCTGCAGCCGCTCACCTCGATCGCGCTGTTCTCGGTATATCTGCTGGCGCTCGTGTACTTCGTGGGTCAGGGCGGATTCAAGCAGGCGCTGTCGCCGAACAGGGCGCGGGCCGAGCGGATCGAGCTCATTCCCACCGCAGCCGCGCCCGCCAAACGCAAGCGGCCGAGCGCAAGCGTCCAAGCCGAAGGACAGCGCAAGCCTGCCGTGGTCGACCGCATATCGAAACAGTGCATCCTCGTGAAAAAGCACTATAAGCTTTCGGAGCGCGAAGCCGAAGTCATGGAACTGATCGTCCGCGGGGCGACCGTGGCACGCATCGCCGAAATGCTCACCGTGTCGGAAAACACCGTGCGCACGCACAGCAAGCGCATCTATGCCAAACTCGACATCCACCGCAAGCAGGAACTCGCCGACCTGGTCGATTCGTTCGACCCCCGCACGCTGGAATAGAGCGCGCGCTACAAAAGCGACGCCGCGGCGGCGTCGATTGCCGCGATGTTCATATCCACGAAGCGCGGCTTCACGCATGCGCGCACGGCGTCTTTCAGCTCGTCGAGCGTAATGCCGATCGCGCCCGTTTCGACGGCGACCGCGAGCAGCACCATGTTGAGCACCTTAGGGCTGCCCGCTTCGGCCAGAAGCGACGCCTCGTCGACAGCAACGGTGCGGCCTCGGCGGGCGCGCAGGGCATCGAGCACGGGAGCCGCCTCGTACACGCTTTTCGACAGCGATGCGGTAACGGGCTGCACGACGCGCGAGGCGCTTACCAGCACGCCCTCCGGCTTCAGCAGATAGGCGATGCGCGCCGCCTCGCCGGGCTCGAACGCGATCAACGCGTCTGCTTGGCCGGTCGATACCAGCGGGGCATGCACGTGCTCGCCGCCGTCTCCCATGCGCACATGGCTCACCACGCTTCCGCCGCGCTGGGCCATGCCGATCGTCTCGGCCGTGCGCACCTGCCATCCGCGATTCTGCGCCGCCTGGGCAAGCACCTTCGCCGCAAGCACGGTGCCCTGTCCGCCGATGCCGGTCAGCACTACGTTTTTCATCGCCGTTCCTTTCATGAAAACGATGCGCGCCGCGCGGCGCGCATCGTGGAAAACCCGCCGTCGCGCGAATCCGAAAGACGCAAGGCCCGCCGTCGCGCGACCTGCGCGTTTCGCGCCGCGAACCGCACGTATGCCCGCGCGCTTTTCCTCGCATGCAAGCATCGCGCAAACCGAGACGCTTGCGGCCGAATGAAACCTAACCTTCGGCGGGCCGGATAACGCCGAAGGGGCATACGCTCACGCACAAGCCGCAGCCGATGCACAACGCCGCATCGAGCGTGGCGACCGACCCGTCGAAGCCGATCGCGGGGCAGCCGATCGAGGTGATGCACTTCTTGCATCCCGTGCACGCATCGGCATCGATGCTCACAGACGACGCCGCTTTCACCAAATCGACGCAGGGAGCCCTGAACACGACCGCCGAAACGCCGCGATGCTCCACCGCGCGCGTCACGGCCTCGATGCTCTCATCCAGACGATGCGGATTCGCATGCTCGATGCACGTCACACCCAACGCCTTAAGCGACGCCTCGATCGAAAGGGCCTCCGCCTGCGAGCCCATAAGCGTACGGCCCGTTCCCGGATGAGGCTGGCCGCCCGTCATGGCCGTGGTCGAATTGTCGAGCACGCACACCGTGATGTCGTGACCGTTGTAAGCGGCGTTCGCAATGCCCGTCAAACCGCTCGCGAAAAACGTGGAATCGCCCACGAAGGCCAGCTGGCGCACGTCGGGTTCGACCACGCCGAGCCCCTGGGCCATGGTGATGCCCGCGCCCATGCACAAGCACGTGTCCACCGCATTGAGCGGCGCCGCATTGCCAAGCGTGTAGCATCCGATATCGCCCGAGAACACGCCGCGCACGCGCATCTTCTTCAAGGCGCGCTTGGCGGCATAGAAAGCACCCCGATGGGGGCATCCCGCGCACAGCACCGGAGGACGGGCGGGCAGTTCGACGTGCGGCGCCTCGTCGGCCGTCACGGCCGCGTTCTCCCGGTCGCGCTCGAATGCGGCAAGACGTGCGGCAATAAGGTCGCGCGACAGCCCTTCGCCCTGCAGCCCCTCTTCGAAAAAGGCCCGCTCGAGCACATCGAGCACGCCTTCGACCGTGTTTTCGCCCGCAGCGCGGGATTGCGACCTGCGCCCGCGAACGCACGGCGCGCTTTTGCCCGCCGCCGCGCGCAAGCCCGCCAAACGCACCAGCTCGTCTTCGATGACCGAATCGAGCTCTTCGAAAACCACGACGCGCTCGAGCCCTTCGACGAATTCGTCGGCACGTGCCATCGGAAACGGAAACGGGGTTCCCACCTGCATGAATCGATAAGCGGGCAATGTCTTTCCGCTCGCTTCGACGCGCTTTTCGAGCTGCGCGAGGGCCTCGCGCGCATACGTCGTGGAAACGCCGCCGCACACGATGCCCAGACGCGGCGCATCTTCGGCACGGCCCCCTTCTTCAAGGGGGTTGAACCGCGAAAGATCGCACGGAGGAAATACGCAGGCCCGAGGCGACAAGGCGGCGAAACTCGCCGACGATCCATCCGCGGCCCCATCGGCGCAGACAGAAGCATCCTTCTCGCACATCGGCGATTCGCACGCGCGCGCGGAGACGTCGGATGTGCGTCTTGCGCCGTCCTCGCGCCACAGCCCCAAATCGGAAGCCGCCGCAGGAAGAAGCTTCGCGACGTCGAGCCACATGCACGGGCGTCCGTCCTCGAAAGCGAAGCCCGAAGCGACGGACGGGTTTGCGGCAGCGCCCTCCTCATCGGCGGCATCGGATCGCCCGCGCCCCGATGCATGCACGCCGCCGAATTCGGCTTCGATCCACGCAAGGCGTTCGTTGACCTCGAGATGCCCGCGCTGCGAACGCGCCGGGAAGATCACCCAGCGGCTGTCGTCTTTGGAAAACCCTTTCGCGGGCTTGCCTTCGGTGGCCTCTTTCACCTCGACGAACGTCGAGGCATGGCACACGCGCGTCGTGGGGCGCACGATAACCGGCGTGCGATAGCGCTCGGACAAATCGAACGCAGCCTTCATCATGTCCATGCCCTGTTCGATATCGGCGGGGTCGAATACCGGCACCTTGGCAAACGACGCGAAGCGGCGCGTATCCTGCTCGGTCTGAGACGAAATGGGGCCCGGGTCGTCGGCCACGAACAGCACGCAGCCGCCTTCGACGCCCACGTAGTTCAAGCTCATCAAAGCGTCGCTCGCCACGTTGAGCCCCACCTGCTTGCAGGTGAACAGCGTGCGGGCGCCCGCATACGATGCGCCGGCCAGCACCTCGAGCGCCGCCTTCTCGTTCGTGGACCACTCCACATGCACGCCCGTCGACGAGCCGTCGGCCACTCGGGCCGCCATGGTTTCGATGACCTCGCTCGACGGCGTGCCGGGATAGCCCGCCACCGCCCCGACGCCGGCCTCGAGCGCCGCGCATGCGAACGCCTCATTGCCCATAAGCAGCTTTTTCGCCATGAAACCCCCTCGAATGCGAAAGACGGCACGCAGGCCTCGGCGGCAAACGCGGCTTCGAAGCCGCGTCGCAAGCCGTCTTCCAACGAAAGATTTCCTTCATTGTAAGCAAAAACAAAGGCCGCCGAAGCACAAACGCTCCAGCGGCCTAAAGTGTTAACGAAAAGGACTGCGAACCCCGGGGGGCGGGCAATATCCCATACACAAACTATCCCGGGTTCGCACGAAAGCCGTATCAAGCGGCTTTCGACTTGTGCGGAACTGCGCTACTGCGCCATGGCGGCTTTGAAATCCTTGATTTTCTGACGGGCGCCTTCGCAGCCGGTTCCCATCATCTGCACGGCCAGCACGGCGGCGTTTTTCGCGCCGTTGATGGCAACGCAGGCCACAGGCACGCCGGAAGGCATCTGCACCATGGACAACAGCGAATCCAGGCCGCCCAAATCGCTCGTCTTCATGGGAACCGCGATCACAGGAAGCGGCGTATAAGCCGCAACCACGCCGCCGAGGTGGGCGGCCTTGCCGGCGGCTGCGATGACCACGCGAATGCCGCGCTCCTCGGCCGATTCCGCCCACTCGTGAACCTCGAGCGGCTTGCGATGGGCCGAAGCCACCTTCACCTCGTAAGGAACGTTGAACTCATCGAGCTGCTTCATGCACGGCTCCATAGCGGGCATATCGCTTTCGCTGCCCATGATGATGCCGACGACGGGATTCTTGTGGTCGCAAGACATGTCTCTCTCTCCTTCCATATGCGGCCTCGGCCGCGCCGTGGTCATGCGGGGCATACGCCCCATTCCTTCGGCGGCGATCCATGCCGCGCGCCGACTTTTCACGCGCACGATAATACCCGCTCGCCGCGCATTCCGCCCTCCCAAGGTGCCGATCGCATCGCGAACATGCAGAAAAGAATCACGCCTCGACAGCTTCGCAGAAAGCAAAACACCACCCACTCCGCTCGCGGGAGAAGCGGATCCATCGACGCAGCATCAGCGCGCGCCGCCGCCTCCGCCGCCGAAACCGCCGCCGGAAAATCCGCCGCCTCCCGAGAATCCGCCGCCGAAGCCGCCGCCGCTCGAGAAATTGCCCGATGCGGCGCTGATGGCCGCCTTCGCCGTGGCGATCGTGTTGTCCTGCATGACCGAGAACGCGTCGATCGGATTGTTCAGGGCGGAAGCGTACGCATGCGCGCCGTAATAGTGCGGCATCATCCAGTAATACACCGGAACGAATTCGGGGTCTTCCACCACCTCGGGTATGCGGGCGCGCAGGGCCTTGATGGCCTCGTCGGCCACACCGAGCACATAGGCGTACACCATCATTTCCCCCCATACCTTCACATCGGTGGGAAGTCGCTCGTCAAGCGCGCTGAAATCCTTCAGCCAACGACGCAGCGCCTCGCATTTGGCATGCAGCTCGACGGCCCGCTCGCTGCGGCGCGGCATGACCGCGCTGATGACGAACAGAACCACGATAGCCGGCGCCGCGGCGATCAGCGGCACGAAATTATCGAGCTCCATCGCCGCGATAACGCCCGCCACCAGGCCGATGACGGCGATGGTCACCATGACGCCCTGGTAATGCATGCCCTTCGCCTCGAAAAGGTCGCATTTGTTGGTCTCGGCGGTCAAAACGCCCTGCCAGCCCTCCATCTCGTTCATGAACGCCGTCGGGTGGTCTTTGCCATACTGCGCGATGGTGCCGAACCATAACGCGCCGGATCCGGGAGCGACCTTCTCGAACAAGAAGCGCATCGCCCGCTCGTCGAGCTTGCTGCCGGCGACCTTCTCCCGCCATCCGGGCAGGCGCGTGATGTAGTAATCGTTCGTCACCTGCGAACGGCCCCCGTCGCGCACTTCATAGCTTCCCGCGTCGAGGCGAATGGCCCCGATGCTCGACAGATGCATCAGCGTGGCGATGAAGTCGTTTTTGCTTTTGGAATTCCAGCGCCACAGGCGGCCGACCACGGCGGGATGCATGCCCTTTTCCGGCACGTCGCGCCAGTATTCCTCGTTGAATTGCGGCTTGTGCTCTTTCCCGTAGCGGAAAAACATCGCAAGCGCCCACACGATCACCGCAAGCGAAACCACGAGGCACACGACCACGAGAGAAAGCGATTTGATCCGCTCGGCGTTCGCCTGCTTCGCAAGACGCTCTTCGTCGTCGATGACCGATTCGAGCCTGTCGCCCGTATGCACCGCAGGCGATGCGGAGGAAAGCGCCGTCATCCACGAGCGGGGAAACACCGCGCGCACCTCGGCGTAGCCGCCCGCCTCGACCGACGGCACCGTCATGGAAACGGTGCCGGATGCATCGAAAGAAAGCGTGCCGTCGAGCGGTCCGTGCCCCCAGGCGCGCAAGACGTTGTCCGCCGTCGCATCGACGCCGGAAGGAACGGGAATATGCACCGTGGCCACGATATGGCTGCTTTCGACGCTCCATCCATGCCCGACGTATTGCCAGTACAGCTCGGCGACATCGTCGTAAACCTGCACGAAATTCGTTATCTTGTATGTCAGCTCGACATCGATCCGCTCGTCGGCCATGGGCGCGAAAACATACACCGTGTTGCGCGCCGCATCCACCGAATACGCAGGCTCGTCGGGGCCGCCCGCGTCGCGCCACTCCCGCTGGAATTCAACCTCGGGAAGCGCCCCGGCCCCTTCGCCCGCCGAAGCATCTTCGAGATTCATCTCAACCGACGAAACGCTCAGGTCGCATTCGTCGGAAGGCATCGAGTCGAACGACCACCATACCGCAGAAAACGACCCGTCGAAGTCGAACGTGCGCGTCTCGGAAACCGACAGCGATCCGTCGGGCTGCACGGTCGCATCTATTTCCACGCTCGGACAGGTGTAGCTTTTCGCATAGGCGGACGACGCGCCGAACGCCCCTGAAATAAGGAACGCCGCAACACAGGCGGCGAACAGAAGCACGACGACCGCACAAAGCGGCGCGACCGGGCGATAGGGGCCGGCCGCGACCGGCAGGCGCGCGTCGGGCGAACGAAACGGCAGAAAGAACGGACGGGCAGAATCCCTCTTTTCGCCATGCGACGACGCCCGTTCATCGGACGGCATGACGCGATGCGGCGCATCGTTCGAAAGCTCACGGAAACGGCATTGTGGATTTGTCGTAGTCGAAGCCATCGACACTCCTTGCTTTTACGTATTAAGAACGCTATCATGCACTCTGCATCTTTTACGGAGAGCTGACCGAGAGGCCGAAGGTGCTCGCCTGCTAAGTGAGTATACCCCAAAAGGGTATCTGGGGTTCGAATCCCCAGCTCTCCGCCAGATGAATCCAACAGGTCCGGCAATGTCCGGGCCTGTTTTCGTTTGCGGAGGGAAAGGGATTCGAACCGATAAGGTGGAATTCTGTCAAGAAAACCGTCCAGTGGACGGTTTTTAGGAATTCGCTCGAGGGCATAGGCCCGAGAGAAAGAGCGTTCGCGAAGCGGACGCGGGAATCCCCAGCTCTCCGCCAGATGAATCCAACAGGTCCGGGTTTATCCGGGCCTGTTTTCGTTTACACGCGCAAAGGATTCGAACCGATAAGGTGGAATTCCGCGAGAAAGACCCTGGGACAAAGCGCCTCGCACCTTAGAATCGAACGCTCGGAGCGGCTTCGGCGCCGGCCGAGGCATTGAAGCTTTCGCGCTCTTTGAACCCGAAAAGCGCCGCGAACAGCACGCCGGGAAACGCCTGGATAGCCGTGTTGTATTTCATCACCGTGTCGTTGTAGCTTTGGCGCATATAGCCGATTTTGTCTTCCGTGGCGGCAAGCTCGGCCTGAAGCTGCTGGAAATTGGCATTCGCCTTCAGGTCGGGGTACGCCTCGGAAACGGCGAACAGACTTTTCAACGTGCCCGTCAGCGCCGCGTCGGCGGCCATTTTGTCATGGGCGTTCGTCGCGCCCGTCACTGCGGCGCGAGCGGCGGTCACGCCCTGAAGCGTCTGCGCCTCGTGGCTCGCATAGCCCTTCACGGTTTCCACCAAGTTAGGAATCAGATCCAACCTGCGCTGCATCTGAACATCGATCTGCGACCAGGCGTTATCGACCCTATTGCGCAGCTTCACCAGATTGTTGTACACCACGACGGCCGCCACGACCAAAACAACCGCGATGGCGGCTATGACAAGAATCGCCACTCCCAAAACGCCCATCGGCCCTCCTTAGAACGAAATGCCCTTCCGTGCGGGCAGGCACCCATTATAGCGGCGGCGCCAACATGCCCGTCTTTCCGAAAACGGCTTGTTACCAGCTTTTATGCACGGCGCCCACATTGGTGCGCGCCGCACCCGGCACACGTCCTTCGACAATGCGGACGCCTGCCGGCGAAAACGAGCAGCTCCGCGCCCACCAGCCGCGCTGCTTCGCCGCAGACACGATGGCATACGCGTCGTTCATCGAATCGCATACGCAAAACGTCGCCGAACCGCTGCCCGACAGCAACACGCGCGGATCGCCGGTTCGAGCATCGCGCGCGACGCCGGGCTGTTCGCAAAGCCACGCACGCACTTCCGCGAGTTCGGGCAAAACCGACTCGGACGCAAAAGCGAGGTTGTTGAAGAAAGACACGTCGCACGCGGCATCGACCGATGCAAGATGCGCCGTCGCATCGGCGGAGGCGGCGTGCGGGCCTTCGTCGAAGGCGCGGTATGCCGCAGCGGTGGAAACCCCCGCCTCGGGACGCACCAGCACCACCGACCCCCTCATAGGCTCGAGCTCGCGTTCGAACACATCGCCGCGGCCGCCCATCTGCACGCATCCCCCATGCAAAAAAAACGGCACGTCCGCCCCGATGCCGGCCGCAACCCGCAGCACCTCGTCGGAAAGGGGGTCGATTCCCAGCAGGCGGCATGCCGCAATCAGCACGGCGGCCGCATTCGACGACCCGCCGCCCAAACCCGCCGCATGGGGGATCGATTTGTCGATATGCACGGCGAAACGATGCCCCGAAAGGCGCTCGCCGAACGGTACGAGCAAGGCGAACAGCGCCTTGTACGCAATGTTGTCTTCGGGCGCGATATCAAGCGCCGCCACGCCGCCGCGCACGGTGCAGGAAACATCCACCTGCAAACGCTTTCCCGGTTCTCCCTGGGCATGGCGCACGGTCACGACGTCATGCAGCGTCAGCGCATGCAGAACGGAGCACGCGTCGTGGTATCCGTCCTCGCGCTTCGAGCCTATGGCAAGATGCAGATTCACCTTTGCAGGCGAGAACACCGTCAGCGTATCGTTCATCCGTTTCATCCTTTCTCATGGCCCCCTTTACGACGAAGGGAGAAGAATTCCTGCAAGAGGGCGGCGCATTCCCGTTCGAGCACGCCGGGCGTTACCTCGAACGTATGGTTCAGGCGATCGTCGGCATGCACCCGGTACAACGATCCCAGGGCGCCCGCTTTCGCATCGGCCGCCCCGAATACGCACCGCCCGATGCGCGCCTGGTGCATCAGGCCCGCGCACATGATGCACGGCTCGAGCGTCACATAGACGGTGCAGTCGGGAAGCCTCCAGCGTTCGAGCTCGCGCGATGCCTGCAACACGGCGCTGAACTCGGCATGGGCGGAAGGATCCGCGTCGGCTTCACGGTGATTGCATGCCTCGGCGATCGCCTCGCCCTGGCACACCACCACCGCGCCGATGGGAACCTCGCCCGCCGCCGCCGCGCGGCGCGCCTGTTCAAGGGCAAGACGCATGAAATGCTCGTCGCGCTCGATCAGCTCGTCTTTGCCAAGCGGCATGCCCGACGGCGTCACCGGTTGAAACGGCCCTCCCGTCCAAAGGGCCGCCGACAGCCCATGGACCGCGCATCGTGCGGCCGATGGGGCCGAGCGCATTCCTTCATCTTCCACGCCTCCGCCTTTCGCTTGCTTTACGGCCGATTATAAAAGAGCGGAAGAAGCGCGCGCCCGCATGCGCCGTTTCATCATCGCTTAGACACCTCGCAGCACGATGTCGGCAGACATGGCCGCGGCGCCTCGCACGGCGGCAAGCGCGCAACGCCCGCCGCCGCATCCGCCCGAAACCACGCGCCGTACGAAGACGAAACGCGCGCAAAAAGCGGCGGCGTACAAACACGCATGGCAAATATATGCATCGAACGTGAAGATGTTTTAGTAACTAAATTAGCAATATGGACAGGCGTCTATACTGAAAAAGGCTTCCTTCGGGAAGCCTTTTCATGCCCGCCCGCACCACGGCGGCAACGCGCCGAGGATGGCGCAGAAGCCCGCCACCGCAAAGGAGATGCCTATGAAGCTGACGCGCAAGCAGATAGCCATGCTGGTCATTCTGATCGCAGGCACGTTCGTCACCGTGCTGAACCAAACGCTCGTGACGCCCGCCCTGCCTTCGATCATGGCGGAAATGTCGGTCGATGCGGCCACCGCCCAATGGCTCACCACCGGATTCACCCTGGTCAACGCCATTATGATTCCCATAACCGCCTATCTGACCGACCGCTATTCCACGCGCGGGCTTTTCATCGTATCCATGCTCATCTTCGCGGGCGGAAGCGCCCTGGCAGGCTGGGGCCCGAGCTTTTTCGTGCTTTTGTGCGGCCGCCTGCTGCAGGCGGCGGGTGCGGGCATCCTCATGCCCATGGTCATGACCGTCATCATGCTCACCTTCCCGCCCGATAAACGCGGCTTCGCAAGCGGGCTGTTCGGCATCGTGATCGCCTTCGCTCCGGCCTTCGGCCCAAGCGCTGCAGGCTTCATCATCGACGCCTACGATTGGCATGTCCTTTTCTGGATCATCGTCGGGCTCGCGCTGGCCATCACAATCGCCAGCCTTTTCGCGCTCGAACGCGCGAAGAAAGAGAGCGCCGACGTCACGCTCGACAAGATATCCCTCGTGCAATCGAGCGCGGGCTTCGGCCTTCTGCTCTACGGCCTGTCGAGCGTCGGATCGTTCGGCCTGAACCCCTTCGACGGAGCCGCAACCGCCGCAGGCGTGATCGTGCTCGTGTTCTTCTTCCGCCGCCAGCTGCGCATGGAACATCCCATGCTGCAGGTGCGCGTGCTCCAAAACCGCAAATTCCTCGTGGGAACCGTCATCGCCATGCTGGTTCAGGGCTCGCTTCTGGCGGCGGGCATCCTCATGCCCATCTACCTGCAATCCTACATGGGATACTCCGCCACCATTTCCGGCCTGGTGCTTATGCCGGGCGCCATCCTCATGGGCATCATGGGCCCGATCGCCGGCCGCCTGTTCGACACGCACGGCCCGCGCGTTTTGAGCCTCATCGGCATGACCCTGCTCACGGCCACCACCTTCGTGTTCGCCTTCCTGGGCGACTCCACGGGGCTCGCCTTCCTCATCGCCGTCTACACCGTGCGCATGTTCTCCATGTCGCTGGTGAACATGCCGATCACCACCTGGGCCATGAACGCGCTCGACAACGGCGTGCTCAACCACGGCACCTCGGTGAACAACACGTTGCGCCAGGTGGCGGGCTCGCTCGGCACGGCCATCCTGATATCTGTGTCCACCGTGGCGACGAACGCGGCCCAATCGAGCACCGACGCTTTGCATGCGGGCATCTTCGGCGTGAACGCGGCGTTCTTCGTCAGCGCGCTGCTGTGTCTGGCAGGCCTTGCCATGACGATCGCCTGGGTGAAAGACAAGCCGGGCGATGCGGAGGCGTGCGACCCCGACAACAAGAAACGAACCGTGCTCGAAGCCGTCATGAAGCGCGACGTCTACACCCTGCCCGAAACGGCCACCGTGTTCGACGCCGTGAAGCTTTTGGTGGAAAAGCACATCAGCGCCGCCCCGATCGTGGATGCGCAGGGCAAGGCCGTCGGCTTCGTGTCGGACGGCGACGTGGCGCGCTGCCTGTCGAAGCGCCGCACCACCTACACCGACCCGGTGGCGCTCATCGAGCTCACCGACGCCAGCAGCGACGACTTCGAGGAGAAGACCGAGAAGATCATGGGGGCGAACGTCTTCGAAATCGCGCACCGCGGGGTGATCGGCGTAGACATCCACACCGACATCCGCGAGGTCTGCCGCGTATTGGGGGAAAACCATCTGAAAAAGGTGCCCGTCACCGAGAACGGCTCGATCGTCGGCGTGGTGAATCTGTCCGACATCGCGCATTTCTCCATGTCGAAATATCTCGAACGCCACGGCGGGCAATAGACGCGCGGCGAAACGGCGCAACGCTTGCGTCCTTCGCAACCGGATACGGCGCCGCAAGAGCCGCAGGACGACGGGCGAACCCCAGGCGTCGTTTGCTCCATCGAGGCCGCCGCATCGCCCGCCAGCTCGCCGCGGCCAAACACATCGCCCATCCGCCGCCCCCTCAGGCGATGCATAGACGCGCGAGAGGCGCCCGCCGGGTTTCGGCAGGCGCCTCTCGAAAGGGGGCATATCGACGGCGGCCCTGCGCCCTGCTATCCTCGATAGCTATTGCCGAGCAGCTCTTGTACCTGGTCGTCGGTCAAATCTCGATGGTAGAACAGACTGTAGAACTCCTTCGTCGTCTCCACGATGTCGATATCGTAGGCCTCGGGGTACAAAAGATTCGTCAACCACTGCAACCCGATGAAACGGTTCACCGCAGGCGGGCGGTCGAGCCAGGAAAACGGCGTCTGGCACATCGTATACACACGCCCGTCCTCCACCGCCTTGACGGTCGACCAGTTCGGGTCGGTGCGAATCAAATCGCTCGCGCCGCCTTCGTAGCGCTGGGCATCCCAGGCGATGATGACATCGGGGTTCCACGCAAGCACCTGCTCAAGCGATACGGGAGTCTTGCCTTTGCCGCCTTCGGCTTCGAGGTCTTGCGCCACGTTCTTCGCACCGGCGCGCTCGAGCACGAGGGCATGCGACGACGAGGTGGGTTCGGTCTGCAGCCCTTCCGGGCCTTCGGCGTAATACAGGCTCACGCGGTCGTCTTCGGGAATCGAGGCAACCGCCGCGCCGACCTCGTCGAGAACGGCCGTGCAGTAGTCGGCCAGCTTGCCCGCCTCGGCCGTTTTGTCCAGGATGCCGCCGAGCACTTCGTAGCAATGGGCCGTCCTATCGAACGAACCGTCGATCACCACCACGGGAATGCCCGTCTGATTCTGCAGGTCGTCGGCATCGGATGCGTCCTTCTCCGTCGGCGCGACCGTCGTGATGGAGAAGACGACCTGGATGCCTTGCGCCATAATCGCCTCGGGATTGAGGTCTTTGCCTCCCGACAACGTGCCCAGATTGGGCAGGTCGGCCGCCTCGGCGGGAAGATTCGCAAGCTCTTGCTCGGTGAAGTCCATCGTGGTGCCGGCGCACAATTCCGGAGCCAGGGTGAAAAGGAATATCTGCCCCGACGGGCTTGTGTAGTACACCTTTTCGATGTTCTCGGCCGGCGGCAGCACGACCGCACGGCCCGCGTCGTCGGTCACCGTCCGGCTTGCAGATTCGACAGCCTGCGACGAAGGTTCGCTTTCGTCGGACCGGCTTTGCTCCGCGCATCCGAAAAGCATCGCCGAAGCCGCCAAGCAGGCAGCGAAAGCGATCGCCGCAAGGCGCTTCCCCATCTTTTCCATCCGTTCCCCTTTTCGCCACGGCCCGTCCGCATCGAAGCCGGCTTCCCTTCGGCCCCCGCGCACGAGGACGCCCCCGTAAGCGCAAGGCCACCCGACCCCGAGAAGAAACACATCTCTCCCGGCCATGCCGCATCGATGCCTTTGCCGCCCGCACGTCCTCCCCGCACGTTTACACCGTTTGCATCGCCGACGCCGCGACGTCGGCGAGACGTCTCTGCGGAATGTTTAATTATCCGCAATTGAGAATAATAGGAGTGTAGCGACCGACGGTGCATTCGTCCAGAACTTTATCCTCTTGTGAAAATATTCTTTTTCTCGAATAATACAATTCGTACGAAAAGGGGGACGAGCGACATACGCTCGAGCAAGGAGCGGTTCGTGAACGAACACAGCGCCTGTCGGAAAGCGCGGCGGCGGCAAGAACGCCTCGAAAAAGACATGCTTCTCGACGATGACGACCGTGCCGAGCAGAAATTCGGCAGAGGGATATCGCCCTGGGCGAAAGCGGGCATCGCCCTCGCGCTCGTCGGCATCGTGACCGCTTCGTTTTCGGTGGGCAAATACCCCATTGCCCCCGACGAGCTGATTCGAACTATCGCGAACAGCATCTTCAACCCTGCAGCAGTCGATCCGCAAACGCAGGCCGCCCTGTTCAATATCCGCCTGCCGCGCATCCTCGTCGTGGTCATGGTGGGCGCCGCACTTGCCGCAGCGGGGGCAGCCTACCAGGGAATGTTTCGCAACCCGCTCGTATCGCCCGACCTGCTGGGCGCATCGGCGGGCGCAAGCCTCGGCGCCTGCCTGGCCCTTGTGCTCGACCTGCCCTCGACAGGCGTGCAGGCGTTCGCCTTCGTAGGCGGTATGGCGGCCGTCGGATGCGTGGTCTGGCTCAACCGCATCATCCGCTACGACGAGCTGCTCGGCCTCGTACTCGGCGGCATCCTCGTATCGACGCTGTTCCAATCGGGCGTTTCCCTTTTGAAATTTCTCGCCGACTCCAACGACAAACTGCCCGAAATCACCTTTTGGCTCATGGGCGGGTTCTCTCGCGTCGACCAAAACGACCTGCTCGCCATCATCGTGCCCATGGCCGCCGGATTCGGCGTGCTCATGCTTGAGCGCTGGAAGCTCAACGCCTTGAGCTTCGGCGAAGAGGAGGCGCGCAGCCTCGGCATCGATGTCTCCCGCGTACGCCTCGTCGTCATATTCGCGTCGACGCTCATCGTGTCCGTCTCGGTGGCCGTTTCCGGCGTGGTCGGCTGGGTGGGCCTGGTCATCCCCCATCTCGCCCGCGCTATCGTCGGCCCCAACTATCGTGCGCTCATTCCCGCGTCGATGTTCATCGGCGCAAGCTATCTGCTGCTCGTCGACGATTTATGCCGCATGCTCCTGAGCCTCGAAATCCCCATCGGCATCCTGACCGCCATCATCGGCGTGCCGTTTTTCATCGTCATCTTCAAGCACAATATGAAGGGATGGTAGGCCATGCCGCTCGAACACGCCGAAACACCCCCGATCGCAGGCGCCCAAGGCGCCGCCGCGGCCTCTTCGGACGAAGCCGCCGTCGCCCGCGCCGCCGAACCGACGCGCAAGACGGCGCAGGCGGAAAAATCGCTGCAGATGCGGCCTTCGACGCCGAAGAGCCCCCGCATGCAAGCCCGCACGGCTCCTGCGGCGGCGATTCGGAACCGCTTCTCGACGTGCGCTCTCTAACCTGCGGATATCACCGCAAAGTCATCGTGCGGGATGCGAGCTTCAGCCTGCGTCGAGGCCAATTCGCCTGCATCATCGGCACGAACGGATGCGGCAAGACCACTCTGCTGAAAACCGTTCTGGGGCTGCTGCCGCCCATGGGCGGCCATGCCCGCATCCGCGGCGAAGACATCGCCTCTTTGAGCGACGCCGAGCGAGCGCGGCATATCGCCTATATCCCGCAGGCGCATACGCCGCCTTTTCCGTTTTCGGTCGCCGATGTGGTGCTCATGGGCCGCACGCCGCATATCGGACGCTTTTCCAACGTATCGCACGAAGACAAGCGCATCGCGTGGGATGCGCTTTGCATGCTCGGCATCGAGCATCTGGCGGAACGCACCTACACCAAGCTTTCGGGCGGGCAGCAGCAGCTCGTGCTCATCGCACGCGCCCTGACGCAGCAGCCCGAGCTGATCGTCATGGACGAGCCCACGGCAAGCCTCGATTTCGGCAACCAGCAGATCGTGCTCGCGCGCATGAAAGAACTTTCGCGCCGCGGCGCCACCGTGCTCATGGTGACGCACGACCCGGGGCATGCCGTCTATTGCGCCGACACGGTAGTCGTGATGAAGGAGGGATGCGTCACCGGCACGGGAACGCCCGACGAAATCATCACGAAACCGCAGATGGAAGCCATCTATCGAACACCCATCCACGTGTCCGACATCATGGTGGAGGGACAGATGCGACGCATCTGCGTCCCGCTTTAACGCAGGCTTGCAGGGCACGACGCCCTGCAAGGCAAGCGCCGGCGCCGCCGAACCGTCGTTCGGAAGCGCAGCGTCCCGTGCGCGTCCGTCAAAGCGAAAACCGCACATACCATGCCCGACATGGCGCCCGACATGAACCAAGCCGCAGGAAGGGCGGCTACGATAGAAAGGATCGACCATGGACCTCGCAACAAACAAGAACCCCTGGGAAATCTACGATGCGCTCATCGACGGCGTGCCCGAAGGCATCGCGGTCGTCGACTACGCGCTCGGCCTGCATTGGACGTATCTGAACGCCGAATGCGGCTGCGGCGTGGCGTGGACGATGAGGGGAGGCAAGGCCGGCTCGCGCAAACGTCCCGACCTGCGCGGATGCGACCTGAAAAGCGTCGCCCGGCTTGCGAAAAGCTGGAATTTCGAAGAAGCAACCCTGGGTGTGGCGGCGCTGAATGCCTGGTATTCGCGCAAAGAGCTGCTCGACCCGCTCGGCGCGGTCTACGAAGAGCCCAAGGCGCTCGCCCGCGATGAGCGCAAACGCGAGGCATTCGGGGAATTCACGCCGCAGATGAAAGGCGGCAAGGTAACCGTCATCGGGCACTTCCCGCATGTCTACGAGCTCGCCGAGCGCTGTGCAGAGCTCACCGTGCTCGAACGCTCCTGCAGCGAGGCGGACCTTCCCGATCCCGCCTGCGAATACGTGCTGCCCTCCCAAGACGTGGTGTTCATCACCGGCACCACTACCACGAACAAGACGCTGCCGCGTCTGCTCGAACTGTCGCGCGACGCGCTGTGCATCCTTACCGGGCCGAGCGTGGTGGCATCGCCCGTGCTGTTCGACCACCATGCCGATGTGCTGGCAGGCAGCGTGGTGAACGACCCCGAGAAGACGGCCTTCGCCGTGCACAGCGCGCAAGGAAGACTTTTCGGCGAGGCCGTGCAGATGATGCGCATCGTCAAACCAGGCCTTAAGCTGGATCTGCGCGACTAGAACGCCGCGAGTACGCACGGGCATAGGGGGGATGCGAGAAGAGAAACTCCTTCCGGCAAGGCGTCGTCGAGTATTTCGACAAGCCCGCATGCTGCCTCGTTCGGCCTGCCGTGCCCCCCATGCCGACGGCGAAAACAATCTGTCGGAGCGGCGCCGACAGCGCGACGCGAAAGGAGCGAAGCCATGCTTTTGATACTCACCGGAGATGTCCAAATAGGCAAGACACGATGGCTCCAGAATGCCGTAACGCGCCTGGAAGAAGCAGGAGTGCCGTGCCGGGGCGTACTTGCCCCCGGCACATGGATCGAAAAGGCAGACGGCTCGTTCGAAAAAACGGGTATCGACAATCTGCTGCTTCCCGGCCACGAAATCGTTCCTTTTGCACGCAGGGCCGACCTTGCGCGCAAAGACGGGCTCTTCGACGCCGAAAGCCAGGCGGGTCGCGCGCAGCTCAAGTGGCATATTTCCGACGAGGCGATCGCGCGGGTGAACGGGCATCTGCGCGCCTTGCGAGAAAGCGGCGCCGAACCGCCCGCCGAAAGCGAGCACGAAAATCACTCTGATGGAATGAAAGCATGCGCGTGCGGATCGCCGAATTCGCCGTATGGAATGCCCGTCGAGTCGCATGCGCCCCGACGAAAAGCGTCTGTCCGGGCCGACGCATGCCCACCCGCAGACGCACGATCGTTTGCGCGCGAGGGCACCACAAGAAAGGCCGTTCTTTTCATCGATGAGCTCGGGCAGCTCGAACTGATGCATGATGGAGGGCTCACCGAAGCGGTCGCCCTGCTCGAGCAAGGGCCGCGCGACCGATACGAGCACGCCGTCGTCATCGCGCGCGACAAGTTCGACCTCCCTGAACGCGTCAGACGCCGATTCGGCGCGAAATGGGGCGGAAGCGCGTGCATCGCACCCGACGATGGCGCATGGCATGCCTGGATCGAGCCGCTTCTCGAACGGCTGTGAAACGCCAGGGATTACATCCCTGAAGGCGAAGCCTCCCTAAAAACAGGAAAAGGGGCCCTTCCGGGCCCCCTGGATGCGCGAAGCGCCCCGCGCGAGCGCGACGACCCTTCCTCCCG
>USEZ01000007.1 GCA_900553775.1 uncultured Slackia sp.
TCGCTTCTGCCGAAATACAGAGGTGCGGCACCGATCCAGCAGGCCGTGATCGACGTGCAGGTGAAAAAAGCCATGGCTGCGCTCGACGAGACGGGCGCGCGCGAGTTCTGCGTGGGAGGCGGCGTGTCGGCCAACCCGGGGCTGCGCGCGGCATACGAAAAAGCCTGCAAGAAACGCGGCGTCCGCCTGTCCATGCCGCCGCTTTCGGCATGCGGCGATCAGGCGGCCATGATCGCGCTCGTCGCGCACGACCGCTATAAACAGAAGAAATTCGCCGACTGGACGCTCGACGTGCAGGCGCACGCGCCGCTCGACGAAGCGTACTAGCCCTGCCGTTCGGCACCATGACGAAACCGCTCGTCCCGATCGGGGCGAGCGGTTTCGCGTTTCAGACGGATGGCTTGCTTCGGCCTTATAGAAGCCTGAACGCCAGGCTGTGCGCGGCGCGTTTCTGCGTTTGCTCGGGGAATCCCTTGAATTCGGCGTAATAGCCCAGCGAGGCGTCTTGGCTCGGTTCGAGGCCGCCCGTGTCGGCGGGGCGCACGCCGTCGGAGATGCGCTCGAAATTCGACGGATGCCACGACCAGCTTCCCGTCTCCACGCCGTGCTCGTCGGTGTCGGGCATGTATCGCGCGCCGCTTTCTATCTGATAGAACAGCACGTCGAGCGGGTTTTTCGCCCTGCCTTCGAACTCGGCCATGGAAAGAAGGGTTTTCAGCCCCTGCGGCGTGCGGTCTTCTGCGGGAAACCAATCGTGCAGAAGCGAAAGCAGCGCGTTGAGCAGCACGATTTCCGCAAGCGCGTAATCGTTGGCCGCGTGCAATCCGTCGAAGCCGACCTCGATCGAGCTGCTTTGCTCCAAAAGCGCCGCGCAGAATTCCACATCGCTTGTTCCAAGCGATGCATGCGGGTCGATCCCTGCGCCTCCGCCGTGCGCCATCAGGTAATTGTGCGTCTTGTTCAAAAGCCCCCAGGCCGCGCTCGCCGACAGGCGCTCCTGCTCGGAGAACCGGGGCGCGGGTATCGGCGCGGCGCTCGGATCGCCCTGTTCGATGTCGAAATCGAGCACGCCGTCGCGCGCCGTCAGCGTGACGGCGGCGACCGGATGCATATTCGCCATGGCGCGCCAGAGGGCGCCGAAGAACACCTCGTTAATCTGCTGATTGATGGAGCGTGCGCCGTAGTGGGCTTCGAGCGCGTTTTCGACCAGCAGGTCTTCGGCGGCCGCGTCGATCGAGAAGCGCGCGCCTTCGGGAAGCATGCGCGCGTACTCGTCGTGCTTGTTGCGGCGGATGATTTCGCGCAGGGCGTCTTCGTCGAGCGCGGCTAGGAAGCGCACCGTGGAAAGACGGCCTGCCATTTCGCGCGGCATGCCCCAGGCTTCGATGTCTTCCAAGGAAACGCGCGCCCGCAGGCCGTCTTCGGAGCGGTCGTATTCGGAAGGGGCGCCCTGCGCGGCCGACCCGAATCCGACGGTCGAGCGGGAAATGCCGAGGCGCGAGGCGATGGCGTCTTCGATGCCTGTGAACGCGCCTGCCATCACGAAGATGCAGCGGTCGCAATCGAGGCGGTAGGAATTGCCGTCGCGCGAGTCGTCCTTGCCTTCGAGGATGCCGCCTTCGAGCGGTTTGAGCAGGTCGAACAGGGCCGAGCCTTCTCGCGTCGGCGCCTGGGCGAACATTTTGTCCACTTCGTCGACGAAGATGAGGACATTGCGGTCGGGGTTTTCTTCGAGCGCGGCGCTTGCCCTGACCCATTGCTTGCCGAACGAATCGCCGATGTAGCCCGCAGCCGTTATCGACGTGGCGTCGATCGCCTGGAACAGCAGTCCCGATGCCTTCGCGAATGTTTTGAGCAAGTGGGATTTGCCCGATGCGGTGGGGCCTACGATCAGCGCCGATCCGATAGCGGGAAGCGCGAGCGGATCGACCCCCTGTTCGTGGACGATGCGCGAACGCGCGCATGCGGCATCGGCGAACGTGCAGAGCCAGTCCACCGCGTCGTCTTGGCCGATGACGGTCTTTTTCACTTCGGATGCTATTTCATCGAGCCGTTTGTCGTTGCCGCCGTACATGTCTCGGTCCTTTCCGCAAGGTCGAACAAGTGTGCGTTTTCCATCATAGCACCCTCTGCTGGATGCGGCCGGACCGGTTCGGCGCCGCTCGATGCGCCGCCGCTGTGATAGAATCGCTTCCCGCATCGCCATCGAGGCGCTGCCGTTTTGCTTCTTGTCGAAAGGAATCATGCGGGTGCAGCCGAATTTCTTGTAGGAAATAATCCGTGAAAGAGCGCATGCGACGGCCGTTTCGGCGTCGCTGTCGCGCGTTTCCTGCATCTGGCGGCTTTGCCGCCTTTATTCGCGTACCGTTATTCTTTCGAAAGAAGGAGAATTCCATGGGCTTTTCTTCCGAACCCGTTTCGGGCGATGCCGCCAAGGCGCGCTTGAGCGCTTCCGGCCGTCCTCTTTCCAAAAACTGGCTTGCGATCATCGCGTTCATCTGGGCAGGCCAGGCCGTTTCCATGTTCACCAGCTATGCGGCGAGCTTCGCCGCCGTGTGGTACGTCACCGAAACCACGGGCAGCGCCGTCTTGCTTTCCGCGATGAGCATCTGCGCTTATTTGCCGCAGGGCCTTCTTTCCCCGTACGGCGGCGTGATCGCCGACCGCTGCAACCGAAAGACGGTCATCATCGCGGCGGATATGGCGGTCGGCCTGGTGTCGCTTGCGCTCGGCCTGCTCATTCTGCTTGGAGACGTGAGCATCGCGGCGATCATGGCCATGGTGATCGCCCGCAGCGCGGGCCAGGCGTTTCACGGGCCCGCCATGATGGCGGCCATGCCCATGCTCGTTCCCGAAAAGCATCTGCTGCGCATCAACACGCTCGACATGATGCTCATGAGCGTGGCGGGCATCGTGGCTCCGGCGCTCGGCATCATGCTGTACGAGGGCGTGGGCTTTCATGCGGTCATGTTCCTCGACTTCGCGGGCGCCGTGCTTGCGTGTCTCGCGCTGGTCAAGGCGCGCATCCCTTCCGTTCGCGATTGCGCGGCTTCATGCGAAAAGCGCCATCCGATGGCCGAGATGAAAGAGGGCTGGAGCGCGCTGCGGGCGAACCGCGGGCTGTTTCTGCTGATCGTGCTGATCACGCTCGGCATGGTGAGCTTCGGGCCGATGGGCTCGCTCTATCCGCTTATGACCTATAGCCATTTCGGCGGCGACGGCTTCATGGCCGCGGTGGCCGAGTCCACGTTCGCAGGCGGGCTGTTCGCGGGTTCGCTTATCATCATGGCTTGGGGCGGCGGCAGGCGGCTGGCGCTGCTTTTGGCCGCATCGTGCGTGGCGTTCGGCGTGCTGGCCGCCGCCTCGGGCATGCTCGCCCCTTCGATGTTTTGGGTGTTCGTCGTGCTGTGCGCGGCTATGGGCATGGTGTGCGCCTGGTTCAACGGGCCTACGGTCACGTTGGTGCAGCGCAATGTGCCTGAAGAGAAAATGGGCCGCGCGCTCGGTTTCGTCACGGCCGCCATGGGTTTGGCGTCGCCCGCGGGCATCGCCATCGGCGGCATTGCGGCCGAGGCCATCGGCGTGGCGCCGTTTTTCGTGATCGACGGCGTGGTGTGCGCGCTTATCGGCGTGGCGCTCTATCTGCCGAAAAGCGTGCGTGCGCTCGATGCCGCTCCTGCTGCCGGTGCGTCTTCGTGCGAGGGGGAAGCGCCCGAAAGCGCGAAATAAAACGAGGCGCGTCCATCGCGCTCCCTTGATATTCGATGTTGCGGATCGCGGCGCGCGGCGGATCGTGCAGGGGTCCTTTCGCCGCCGCATTCCGCGTGTGTCCGGGTGCCTGCTCGTATGGGCGCATGATGCGTTCGGCAATCGGTTTCCGCGACGTGCGCCGGCCGCCGTGCCTTCCATTCGAAAAAGCATTCGCTCGCGCGGCGCTTTCCCGATGTTTTGCAGGCGCTTCGTCATCTCGTTCGGCCGCGCTGCCGGTTTGGGATCGTGCGGCATGCTACCATCGGTCTGCAGTCGAAAAGCATGCGGCCGTCCGCATCGGACGTGCCGCTTTTCGAGACGGAGGTCGCATGGACGGGCTTTTCGTGTGGTTTGCCGAACGCATCACCGCATCGGGCGGCGTGGTGCCTGCGTTCATCGACTATTTCGCCGTCGTGGTGGGCGTGGTCACAGGCGCCATGTTCGCATGCGACCGCAAGCTCGATATCGTGGGAACTATCGTGTGCGGCCTGCTCACGGCCTACGGCGGCGGCATTCTGCGCGATTTCCTGCTGCAGGACGAAGGCGTGTATTTCATGTCGCATCCGTATTTGTTCCTGCTGTGCGTGGGGCTGTGCTTCTTCGTGTTCTATTTCCGCGGACTGTTCCACCATCTGCCGTCGCTTATTTTCCTGTGCGACACGCTGTCGGTGGCGCTGTATGCCGTCGCGGGCGCCAGCAAGGCGTTCGATTGCGGCAGCGGCGTGGTGATGTCGGTGGTGCTGGGCGCCATCGTAGGCGTGGGCGGCGGCGCCATCCGCGATTCGTTCGTGGGCGAGGTGCCCGGCATCTTCAAGTCGAGCAACTATTATGCGGTGGCGGCCGTCGGCGGGTCGTTCGCGTACGTGACGTTCGTCGCTTTGGGCCTCGACGCCGCGGGCGCTGCCGCGTTGTGCGTGCTCACGGTGCTTGTGCTGCGCTATGCCAGCGTGTATTTCGACTGGCGCACGGGCGACGACCCGATCGACCTGACGCCGTACGTGTCGCGCCCGCTCAAGCGTCTCGCCTACATCGTGCGCGGGCTGTTTCTGGGTGGCGGAAAGAAGCAGCGCCGCCGCATGCGCTTCGGCTCGGCGGGCGATCGCGATGGCGTCGAAAAGGCGTTTTCCGAAGACGATCCTGCGTCAGGCGACGAAGGGGAAGGCCGCCGTTTCAGTTCGGAAAAGTCGGGCGATGCCCTGAAATATATGAGATAGGCGCTCGGCGGACGGAAGGGCGTCCAGCGGACGGAATGCGCTTCCGGCGCGATCGGCAGAGCTGCATGCGCGTTGCGCCGATTGTGCCGTTTCGTTTGCTGTCCTGCTTATCGATGTCCTGGCCGGCGGCCGTTTCGTCCGTTTCGCGCGAATGTATCCAATCGGTGTCGGTTGTCGCGCCGCGGTTTTTCACGGCATCGGGGCTTTTCGTCATCGGGTATCATATTCCGACGTGAATACGCCGCTTCGGCGCCGCATGCAGCCGGATGCCGCATGCGTTTCAATCCGGCGGACGGTCCGCCGGATGCGAGACCCTTGCAACCGTTTCGAAAGGAGAGAGTCTCACCCATGCCCGTTGGCCTAAGTCTGCTTCTTGTTCTGTTCTTCCTTCTGATGAACGCCTTTTTCGTCATGGCCGAATTCTCGCTGGTGCGCGTGCGCAAGTCCCAGGTGGACATGCTTGTCGAAGAGGGCCGTCCCGGCTCGAAATACGCCCAGCTCATCGCCAATAACGTCAATGCGTACCTGTCTGCCTGCCAGCTGGGTATCACGCTCGCCTCGCTTGCTTTGGGCTGGTTGGGCGAGCCTGCCGTGTCGGCCTTGTTCCACCCGTTGTTCACCCTGCTCGGCGTGCCCGACAGTGTGAACTTCGCCGTGTCGGTGGCGATCGGCTTCTGCCTGGTCACGGCGTTGCACATCGTGGTGGGCGAGCTCATTCCCAAATCGCTCGCCATTTTCAGCACCGAGAAATACGCCCTGTTCACGGCGGGCCCCTTGGTGTGGTTCTATCGTCTGACCTATCCGATCATGTGGCTGTTCAACTCCATCACCAACGGCGTGGTGCGCCTGATGGGCCACGACCCGGCCGACGAGCACGACGTGTATACCGAAGAGGAAATCCGCCTGCTGATCGACGAGAGCACCGAAAACGGCCTGATCGACTCCGAGCAAAACGAGTTCGTGGACAACATCTTCGACATCGCCGACAAAGACATCGAGGCGATCATGACCCCGCGTCCCGACATGGTGTGCCTGGGGCTCGAAGACACGCTCGAAGAAAACCTGCGCGTGGTCGAGGAGCATAAATTCACGCGCTTCCCCGTGTATCGCAAGGACAAAGACGACATCGTGGGCTTCGTGCACATCAAAGACCTCTACCATCTCGAGCCCGGCACCACGATGGCCGATATCCGCATCCGCCGTATCGTGGCGGCCCCCGAAAGCATGCCGGTGGTCAAGCTTTTGCAGCTCCTGAAGAAGGAAAAGACCAAGATCGCCATCGTGGTGGACGAGCACGGCGGAACGTCGGGCGTGGTCACCATGGGCGACATCTTCGAAGAAATCATCGGCGATTACGACGACGAGTACGTGCATAGTAACAACGAGACGCTGACGGAGGTGTCCGAGGGACACTATCTCACCACCGGCGCCTGCGCTATCGACGATTTCGCCGAATGCGTGGGGCTCGATGCCGACGGCTTCCCCGAGTACGAGACGCTCGGCGGCCTTCTGCTCGAATCGTTCGACCGCATTCCCGATGCCGGCGACGAGACGGTCTATACCGAAGACAACGTGACCGTGCGTTTCGTGGTGCGCTCCATGGACGCCCGCCGTATCGGCCAGGTGGAGTTCTGGGCAAGCGTCGAAGAGCTCGAAGAGGGCGAGAAGTAGTCGTTCGCAGCGTTTGCATAAGAGGCGCGGCCGGTCTTTCGGCTCCGTCTTCGATGGAGGCGGCGTTCCGTTTTGTCGGGGCGCCGCCTTTCGTTTCGGCCGCGTATTGCGCCCAAGTTCCGCTCACCGTCCGAAAAGACCGCCGGGCGAGTCGCGTGATTTAGTGCTTTATTCCAGTGGAGCACTTATGGAAATCTGATAAAATTTGCAGCTCGTAATAGGTCGACTCGACGAAAACACAAGAAAGGGGGCTCTTTATGAACGGAGATATGATGGACAGCCTTATCGCGGTTACCGGTCAGATCAGCGATTTCATGTACACCTACATCCTGGTGTTCCTGCTTATCTTCTGCGCGATTTATTTCACCGTTCGCACCAAGGGCGTGCAAATCCGCTACATCAAGGATATGTTCACCCAGCTGACGGAGAAAAGGCACGTAGAAGGCAAGAGGTCTATCTCGTCGTTCCAGGCGCTCATGGTTTCCACCGCTTCCCGCGTCGGCACGGGTAACATCGCCGGCATCGCGACCGCGGTTGCGACGGGCGGCCCGGGCGCGGTGTTCTGGATGTGGATCATGGCGCTCGCCGGCGCCGCTTCCGCCTTCGTTGAATCCACGCTCGCGCAGATCTGGAAGGTGCGCGGCAAGGAAGGCGAATTCCGCGGCGGCCCCGCTTACTATATCGAGCAGGCGCTGGGCAAGCGCTGGGTCGGCGTGCTGTTCGCCGTTCTGCTGATCATCTGCTATGCCTACGGCTTCAACGGCCTGCAGGCGTTCAACATGGCAAGCGCCCTCGAGTACTATATCCCCGACTACGCCACCAACGGCACTGCCGTCGCGCTCGGCATCGTGCTCGTGGTCATGACGGCGTTCGTCATCTTCGGCGGCTCCAAGCGCATCAGCGTGATCACCTCCATCGTGGTTCCCGTGATGGCCATCGCCTACATCGGCTTGGGCCTGTTCATCACGTTCACCAACCTCGACCAGCTGCCCGCCGTGTTCGCCTATATCGGCGAGTCCGCCTTCGACTTCCAGTCGATCTTCGGCGGCTTCGCGGGCTCCGTGGTGGTTCTGGGCATCAAGCGCGGCCTGTTCTCCAACGAGGCCGGCATGGGTTCCGCCCCGAACGCCGCGGCCACCGCAAGCGTTTCGCACCCGGTCAAGCAGGGTCTGGTTCAGTCGCTGTCCGTCTACATCGACACGCTGATCGTGTGCACCTGCTCCGCATTCATGGTGCTGATCTTCTACGTGAAGTCCGGCGGTTCTTTCGGCGATCTCAACGGCATGCCGCTCGTGCAGATGGCCGTGAACTCCGCCGTGGGCGAGGTGGGCATCCACTTCGTGACCTTCGCGATCTTCGCGTTCGCATTCTCCAGCCTGATCGGCAACTACTTCTACGCCGAGAGCAACATCCGCTTCATCAAGAACAGCCCCGTGGTCATCACGGTGTTCCGCGTGACCTGCCTGATCGCTATCATGATCGGCTGCCTGAACAACTTCACGCTGGCGTGGAACTTCGCCGACATCACCATGGGCTTCATGGCTATCGTGAACCTGATCGCCATCCTGCTTCTGGGCAAATGGGCATTCAAAGCGCTTGACGACTACACGCGTCAGCGCAAGGCCGGCAAAGACCCCGTGTTCGTCGCCGACGAAATCGAAGGCATGCCGAAGACGCAATGCTGGCATATCGGCAGCGACGATCTGAAAGACGTCGGACCGCAGCCCGTCGTCGAGTACTTCGAAGAAGCCATCGACGCCGGCGGCGATTCGTTCGAGCCGATGAAATAAACGGAGGAGCAAACGATATCTTTTCGCGATCTCCTGCGATGCCGAGGCGGTCCCTTGCGAGGGGCCGCCTTTTCGTATGTGCGAAAACGATGCGACGGGTCGATTCGAAACGATGCGACGGATTGGTCCGGCAAGGGTCTTGCCGGCGAGGCTCGGCGCGAGTCTTGCGGAAGAATCCGACGGCAAGACCTCGCGGAAACGCTGCCGAAAAACGCGCGGGAAGGTTCGGCGGAACGTCTTGCAGAAATGCGTCGGCGTTTGCGGCCTCCATCGATGCGCCCTGCGTTCGCGCGCGGCGATGGAATGGCGGCGGCTGCTTCATCGGGCATGATGCCGAATACGACGCGGCATCGGATGCGCTGTCGCGGCATGCGGGATAGCCTTACGACGACATTGTCGACAAGGGAGGAGTGTTTCATGGGAAAGGTCGAGAGGTTCGTCGCCGATCCGGAGTATAAGCCCAACGGCGGCGAGGTCGCGTCGATCGAGACGAGCAAGGGAACCGTCAAAGTGGAGCTTTTCGGTCGCGAATGCCCGCTCACGGTAGGCAATTTCGTGGAGCTTGCCCAGGCGGGGTTCTACGACGCTTTGGCGTTTCACGCCCGCAAAGAAGGCTCGGTGATCGTGGGCGGCTGCCCCACGACGCGCAATATGCCGCCGAACCAGGTGTATATGGCGGCTCATGGCGGCATATACGGCGTCCATCCCGGCACCGGCGAAGCCGACCATCGCATCAAAGACGAATGGGAGGGCAACCCGCTGAACAAGCATCTTGACGGGTCGATCGTCATGGCGCGCAAATCGGCCCCCGATTCGGCGAGCTGCCAGTTCTATTTCTCGCTTTCCGAGCAGCCCGAATTCGACGACAAGTTCACGGTGTTCGGGCGCACCGTCGAAGGCCTCGATGTGGTCCATGCGCTGCGTATCGGCGACCGCATCGAGCGTATCGTCATCGAAGGGGCGACGGAATAGGCCCGGCCGATCGGGCGCAGCCTGTCTTTCGAGGCGACATGAAGGGGGGCGTCTCTCGCGCGGATGCGAGAGACGCCCCCCCTTTTTTTTGCATGCGCGCTTCGTGCCGTGCGAAGCGCGCGCCGGAAGCCGGAATCGCTGCGGGTTCGCGGCGGCCGGGCTTCCGGCGGGCAAGCGGTCGCTATTCCGCTGGCCGCAGCCGCCCGGCCGGGCCGATCAGGGAATATCCGTATGCTCTACCAGGTCGATGAGTTCTTGCTGCTTATGCACATCGAGCTTGCGATAGATGCGTTCGGTGTGGGTGCGGGCCGTTCCTTTGGCTATCTGCAGGTCGCGGGCTATGATCGCGATCGTCCGCCCTTTCGCGAGAAGCACCAGTATCTCGCTTTCGCGCGGCGTCAACCCGAAGCGCTGCGCGGCGGCGGCGCAGCGTTCTTCAAGACTCGCCGGGGGGGGGGTCGCTTTCCCTGATTCTCCATTCCCGGATTCCTGCGCTTGCCCGTCTTCTGCCGTGCTGCGGGTTGCAAGCTTCGCCACCACGCTTTCGGGCAGCACCATGAAGCCCGTGATCACGAGCGAGAGGATGCAGAACATGGCCACGACGCTCATCTGCAAGAAATCGTTGCTCACCAGAACGTGGATCAGCTCGCCCGCCAAGATGCCCGCCGCCATGCCGAGGAACATGCATGCGACGCCGATGCCGTAGATGTAGAGCGGGCCACGGCGGTCTTCCTTCGACAGGTGCGCGAATAAGATCCAGGCGAGGATGTCGAAGAATTCGTATCCGATTCCTATCAGCAGCACCGAGACGGCGGGGCTCTGGTCGAACAGGAGCGCAAGCGCGGTCAGCCCCGCCACCATGACCGGTATCGAAATGCGGTAGACGGCGGTTGCGTCGAAGCTGTTCTTGAATACGGCGGCCAGCACCAGGAAGGCGACGCCCGTGATCACGAGCGCGAACACGGCGCTTCCCCCTACGGCGGAGAAGGGGTCGTTCTCGCTGATGGGAACGGCGTCGAAAATGCGTGCGAGAAACGAGAACACGGCAATGGAGAACATGAGCTTGCCGAGCGCCTTTTCGCGCGCGCGGTCGTGCTCTTCCGTTTCGACCGCAGCGTCTTGGAGAGGAAACGACGAGCATTCTTCGAGGTCGTCGTCGACGGCGAGGCCGGTGCGCCATGACACTTTGGCTATTTTGCATTGCAGGATGAGCAGCGCAAGCGATGCCAGCGGAAACACGGCGCACGCGATGACGCTTGCCCATGGAGGCATGAAGGCGAGAAGCGCCGCGGTCACGATGGCGGCGGCAGCGGAACAGACCACGGCGAATCGCGTGCTTCCCGCGCAGAAGCGCTCTCCCCACAGGACTTGGAGGATTCCCGCCGCCACGCCTCCGCTCATCACGCCTGCGAGGGCGAGCAGATTCGAGTTCGTCGCCGCCGCGGCCATGACGATGACGGCCGAGCCGGCCGATAGGGCGGCCATGGCTTCGGCTATATGCTCATGCAAGCGATCGCTTTTCCCGAGGGCTTTTCGTATGGCGAATGCGGTGAAAAGGGCCGCCAAAGCACCCATGATCAAGTAGGCCCAATTCGCTCCTGCGAACATGGTTTCGGATGCCGCCAAAGCAAGACAGGCCACGATCCAGGCGCGGCAGAATCCGAAACCGAGCAAAGCGGTTGCATATTCGAGGACCTTGCCCGCGTCGAATCGGCGCAGGCCGATCCCGCCAGCCGAAGCGCCCGCGTTTTCGATATCGTGCATGAATCCCCCTCCGTACGGATCGCCTTCATGCGGCGGCTTTCGTTCATCCGTGGTGTGAATCTTAATATCCGGGTCGTTCGCGTGAAATACGATTCCGCGTCGTATTGCATACGTATTCGTTTCTGAACAGGGAAAATGCCGAAACCGAAAAATACGATTCTCAACCGGACGAGAAAGCCGCCCGTGCTTTCTATGATGGCCCATGCTCAGCGCGATGAACGGCCGCCGCAAAAGGACGGTCGCGATTCGCTCAGGACAAGGAGGAGAGATGAGCGATAAGGAAATGGGATTCTCCCGTCGTAATTTCCTGAAGGGCGCTGCCTTGACCGGCGCCGCCATGGCGGGCGCTGCCACGTTGGCAGGCTGCGCGGGCGGCTCTGAGTCTGCATCCGCCGACTGGATGCCCGAGAAGTGGGATTACGAAACCGATATCCTGGTCATCGGCTACGGCGGCGCAGGCATGTGGGCGTCGCTGATCGGCGCCGACGAGTGCGGCCAGAAGGTTCTCGTTCTCGAGAAGGCTCCCGTCGAGGGCGGCGGCAACAGTCGTATCAACAACGGCGAGTGGACCATCATCGAGGAAGACAAGAAGGAAACCTTCAAGAAGTACATCAAGGCCTTCACGCACGGCAAGACCCCCGATGACATGATCGAGGCATGGGTCGAGGAGGCTTCCCGCAACACCGAGTACGCCGACAAGTACGGCATGACCTACGAGGTCGTGGAGCAGGCTCTCGCCGGCGCCATTCCCGAGTATTGGTTCCTCGACGGCGGCGAGTACGAGGGCGCTTGCAAGCTGTCCTCCGTCGACGGCTTCGGCATGCTGACCTTCCGCGAGCTCGACGCGAAGCGCGAGGAGCTCGGCGTCGAGGTCATGTTCGACTGCCATGACGAGGAGCTCATCCAGAACCCCGAGACCAAAGAGATCGTGGGCTGCTACACCCTGATCGGTGAGGACGGCACCAAGAAGGCCGTCAAGGCTCGCAAGGGCGTCATCATGTGCTGCGGCGGCTTCGAGTTCAACGAGGAGCTGAAGAACCAGTACCTGAAGTGCTATCCCTTCAAGTTCGAGGGTTGGCGCTGGAATACCGGCGACGGCATGAGCATGGTCGAGAAGGTGGGCGCCAAGCTGTGGCACACCGACATGGTCATCTCCATGTACTCCATGTGGACCCGCGATCCCGAGTACGACTTCTCCATCCTGTACTTCATGCCCGCGTACTCCTACTTCAACGTGAACCGCATGGGCAAGCGCTACGTCGACGAGAACAAGATGGGCTCGCCGCACAACGGCTGGCATACGCTGCTGTCCTTCAGCGACGAGATTGACGACTTCGACCGCATCCCCACGTGGTGCATCTTCGACCAGAGCTGCTTCAGCGCCGGCAAGCTGTCCACCTCCCAGGGCGACTTCATGGAGTGCGGCAACTTCGCATCCGACCTGCCCGAAGAGCTGCGTGCTTGGGACGGCTGGTCTCAGGACAACCAGGCCGAGCTCGAGCGCGGCTGGATTCTGAAGGGCGAGACTATCGAAGAGCTCGGCCAGAAGATCAAAGAGATCGACGAGTGGATGGACATCGACACGTTGAAGGCCACCTTCGACGAGTACCAGGGCTTCTGCGAGGCCGGCGCCGACGTTCGCTTCGACCGTTCCGCCGAGACGCTGACCAAGCTGGACGGCGGCCCGTACTACGCGATCAGCGTGTACCCGGGTTCCTGCTCCACGCTGGGCGGCCCGAAGAAGAACGCCAACGGCCAGGTTCTCGACACCGCCGACAACCCGATTCCGCGTCTGTACGCCGCGGGCTGCTTCGGCAACTTCCAGAGCCACAGCTACGGCATCACCGGCGGCAACAACGCCGAGAACCAGGTGTGGGGCCGTATTTCCGCGCGCCACTGCGCCGGTCTTGAGAGCTGGGACGCCGAATAGCATCCAAGCGCGCTCATGCGATAGCAACGAAGCGGGACGATGCGCGGGTGCATCGTCCCGCCGTGCCGATGCGCGAAGCCATGCCCTTTGAGTAAGGATGAACGAACATGACGAAAGCGATAACGAACAATTCGCGCAAGAGCCTGGTTGCTTTGGCGACCATCGGTGTCGTATGCGCTCTTGCGCTTGCTTTGGGCAGCATCGTGGGATGCTCTCCGAAGCAGGCGGACCCTTCTGCCGCAGAGCAGAAAGAAGATCCCCTGATGGCCCAGCCGGTCGAGTGGAGCATGGAAAGCGATTGCCAGACCTGCCATTCCACGGAAGCGGCCACGATGGCCGATGAGAAGTGCCCCCAGGCTTCCGAGCATGCCGATCTCGATTGCGTCCAGTGCCATACGGCCGAGGACTCTCTTGCCGAAACGCATACGAATCTGAAGTATGGCGATATGGAGAAGACCGACGATTTGAAGGCGAGCAAGATCACCGTCGACGACCAGAGCTGCCAGACTCCCGAATGCCACGGCACGATGGAAGAGATGGCCGAGCTGACCGAGGGCAAGGTGTATCTGACCGACTCCAACGGCAACCAGGTCAATCCCCACAGCTACGAGAGCAACGAGCAGCATGACGCCAACCAGCCGACCTGCATCGATTGCCACAAGGTCCATTCCGAGGACATCCAGAAGGATGCGACCAAATGGTGCGCCCAGTGCCACCACCGCGGCGTGTTCACGTGCGGCAACTGCCACGAGATTCGCGAACGCCCGGTTTTCCACGAGGCGTAGCGAACGGCTTGCCGTCGCCTCTGCGCTTGAACGACGGCGCCGCTTGCCGCCGCCTTCGTTCGAAATGCTTGACAGCCAATTCCTGACGCACGCGTCTTTCCCTCCTTCCCAGACGCGTCCGTCGCTTTCCATAAAGCCCGGCACACCCTCCGCCGGGCTTTTTCGTGCGCAAAACGGGGCGGCGGGCGTTGCGATGCGGCACGAACGCAAAGAAGCCGCCATTCGGCGGCGGCGAAATCGAAGCGGCCGCCCGTGAAAGGACGGCCGCTTTTCGATGGGCGCCTTCGCAGGAGGAGGGGGGGGTGCGAAGGCGAGAGGGGGTCGGTTTCGTTGCCGGTTGCGGTCCGTGCTATGCGACGCCGTATTGCGCGGCGAAATCGTCCGACCAGGCAACGGGGCTCGACGGTTCGATATCTCCCGTCAGGGCATGGATGACGGCGTATCTGCCCGACGTCATGCAGTAGCCGCAGCACAATCCACCGAGGTAGAACGACCAGTCGACATCGCCGCACAGGTCGCCGCCCGTGAATCCGACGCCGTAAAGCCCGGGGATGACCTCGCCGTTTTCATCGAGGGCCTGGTTGAACTTGTTCACCTCGAACCCTGCATGCACGGCGGTGATGCGAACCCATTGGCGCACGCCCCAATACGGAGGCGTGTCGATGGGCTTGAGATACATCTCGGCAAGGCCGAAATCCTCATCGAATCCGTTTTCGCACAGTTCGTTCCAACGCTCGACGCTCTCTTTCAGGTTCTCTGCGGGCACGCCCAATTCTTCGGCAAGCTCGTCGAGGGTGTCGCATCGATGGGTGTCGATCAGGTCGGGGCGCACCCCCGTGGGGTTTTCCAACAGTCCGGGGATGTAGTTCTCCATGCTCGCCTTGGGCGTCGGGGTGCCGCCCCACGAGGCGATCTTCTCTTCGTATGCGTCGTCGAAGATGCGGCAGAATCGGCCGGGGTCTTCGACTCCTTGCTGCTGCCGGAGCGTTTGGTTCCAGGAAATCATGGGAATCTCTTCGTTCATGAAGCGTTTTCCGTCCATGCCTACGGCCAGCAGCGGGAAGTCGGCCATGAAAAGCGGAGCGGCGTCCATATCGTGCAGGGAATGGGAGTGTCCCACGGGGCAGAGGCGTCCGCCTGCGGCGATGCCCATGAGAATGCCGTCGCCCGTCTTGCCTTGCTGCTTGCGAGCGAAGCCGTCGATTTCGGGAGAGAACTTCTTCATCATGGAATCGTTGTTCTGATAATCTCCGCACGCCAGGATGACGCCTTTGGCCGCATTGAATTTAAGGTAGCTTCCGTCTTTCGATTTTCCGATGACGCCCGTGACGGCTCCTGCCTCGTCGGTGACGAGTTGGACGCCGGGGGTGCTGTAGAAGAATTCCGCACCGAGCTGCTCTGCGTAAACGGCAAGGGCGGCTACCAGGTCGTTATTGCTTTCGGGCTTGATGCCGAAGTTGTTCGACACGATGGTGACGAAGCTGTCGTCGGAAAAGTGCTTGCTCATCTGCGATGTGGTGGCGGCAGGGGGATATCCTGCTTCGTTGGACATCTTGTTCATCCAGAGCATGGTTTCGCCCGACGTGCGCATGTAGGTGTCGAGCATTTCCTCGTTCACGCGGTAAGAGAGGGCCGTTCGGTATTCCTGCGCCCACGTGAGAAGCCCTTTGAGATTCGATACCGCAGGGTCGAGGATCAGGCCCGAAGAGCCGTTGCCTTGCGATACGGGCACCGATTCCTTTTGCAGGCAGGCCACGCTGGCGCCTTCTTCGAGCGCCGTGAGCACGGCGGGCAATCCCGATGTGCCCGCGCCGACAACGACGATATCGTAGGTCTTTTCATCGGAGAAATCGGTGATGGGTTCGATTTCGGCGGCCGATCCTTCGAAGTCTTCGGAGGCGATGCCGCGGGCGAATGACGGCTGCCCTTCTTTCTTCTGTTCGGCGGTGGAGGGCTGGCCTCCGCACGACGAGAGCGCGACCGCCCCGAGGGCGCCCGTGGCGGCAATGCCGCCCATTTTGAAAAGATTACGACGCGATATTCCCTGGTTTTCCATGGCTTTCCCTCCGTGGTAGACGATGCTTCTTTTCGCGGCGCATGCCTGCTTGCGATGCCGCCTTGCCGCGAACAGCGCGAATCTTGCCTTCCGGAGGGGTTGTCCGTATTCTCCCGTTTCGCGGGAAAGGGTAAAATCGCCTACCCCGTTTCAGGGTAAAGCGCGCAAAAGCGGGCGTTTCTGTTGGAAATCTACGGTTTTCAATCGGATACAATCGAGCGCGGGAGGATGGGACGATATGGCTTCACGAACCATACAGCAGGCGGCGTTGTTCGTCGCCTGTTCGATCGGATTGGCATGCTGGTGGCCGTTTTTTCGGAATAGCTACCTCGGCATGGTTTTCTACGAAGACGTATCGGGCGTTTCGAGCGGTCTGCTCCTCGGGATCGTCGTGCTTGGCATCGGGCTGTTCGGGGCGGCTTGTTTTTTCGTCCCCTGGACGCGAAGGCGCATCGATGCGGCATCGATGACGGTTTCGTGCGCGGCGTCGCTTCTCTCGGTTGCGTCGGGGTGCATCGATACCGCAGCTGCTTCGGTCGCTTCGGCGTTGTGCCTGTCGCTTGCAGCCGCCTCGTCGGCGATAGGGTGGTTCTCTCTTTTATGCCGCCTTCTGTGGCCCGTTTCCGCTTCTATTCTGGCGACGTCGTTTTTCCTGAGCTTCTTCCTGCCTTACGTCGCCCATTTTTACGGCGAAGGCGCCATGGCGTTTCTCAACGATGCGCTCATGCCCGTTTCGGCCGCATGCCTGTGCGGCGCGCTTGCGCTGCTTCGCTTCGACGAGGGTTTGCCGTTCGGCCGCAAAGAGGCGCGCCCGAACGCCGACATGAAGGAAATGGCCGTCGTTTTGGTTCTGTTTCTCGTGGTCGGCGCTGTTTTCAGGGGATGCTTCGGCCAAGGTTCTCTGGATTATTCCCCTGCGGCCGAAGGCGAATTCCGCTATGTGACGGCTCTTGTCCTTTCGGGGGCTTTGATCGCGTTCACGTTTTCATTTTCGCGGCAGCCGACTTTTTTCGTCGTCGTATGGGCCGTTCTGGCCTTCGCGTTTTTTGCCGGCTTGGTTGTCTTGTCGGCCCTTGCCCTTCCTGCGGATGAGATATGGTCGAGCGTCGTTATAACGTCTCGCACATTCATGGGGCTTTTGCTTTGGATGGTTGCCGTGCGTTTCTGCCAGGGGCGTACCGCGACGATGCAGGTGCGATGCGTTAGCACGCTGTTGCTTGGGGTCGAAACAGCGTGCCTCGTGCTTACGGCTTTCGTCTCGCCTTTCGTCGACAGGGTGCTGGGAGGGTTCGATCCCGCCCTTGTCTCGTGCACAATGGCTCTTGTGCTTGTCGCGGGTTCGTTTGCCTACCTGATCGCCCTGGTGGTGAGGGGCTCGTTCGGCGTGGGCTACGGGAAGGAATCGCGGCATGTTCCGGCATGCGACCTTTCCGCCTCCGCCTGCCATGGTTCGGAAAGCTCGCGCGATGCGGCCGCGGGGCCTTTTGCGCAGGACGGCGCCGTGAGCGATGGTGCGGTGCGGGCCGATGCCCTTTGCGGCGATGCTGCGCTTTCCGAGGCAGGTGCCGCACGCATCGCGGCATGCCGTGCCTTGTCGGAAAAGCACGGCATCACAGAGCGAGAGGAAGAGGTGCTCTATCAGCTTTCTCTCGGCCATAGCGTGAAAAAGGTGGCCGATACGCTGGTCATATCGGCAGGAACGGTGCAGTCCCACATCAAGAGAATCTACCGAAAGCTCGATTGCCATTCTCGCCAGGAGCTTATCGACCTGGTCGATGAGACGATGCATGTCAAAGACGCCCTTGCCGATCCCTGTCGGGACCAGGCTCGATCCCGGTCGCCTCGATGAGCGCGATGACCTCCTGTTTGCTGTGAACGTCGAGCGTGAGATAGAGCTTTTTGGCATGGGTTCGAACCGCGTTCTCCGATATGGAGAGCTTTTTCGCGATGGACGGGATGTCGTATCCGTGGGCGAAAAGAAGCATGATTTCGTGCTGGCGTTCCGTCAGGTCGAAACGCCGTGCAAGCGCGGCGCATTGTTTTTCCACGCAGTTTGCGGCACGCGTTCCTGCCTGGTCGGCCGCGACTTCGCGGAACCCGAGCGCTTTTCGAGCCTCCGAAGCAGGCCCTGCCTGCGTTTCGCAGCGCAGGGCCTGCTTTGCGTTTGCTGAATATGCGCGGTTTCCAGCGCTTCGATGTCCATCGTGCGCGGGCCGAAGGCGGCCTCCGTCCTCGTTAGTATAATCTAGATTATACTAATCACGATTATACTAACGAGGACGGAGGGGCTATGTTCGTCGGACGCGAAAAAGAGTTGGCTGAAATGGAGCGCCTCTATCGCACTCCCGGCTTTCAGATGGTGGTGCTTTATGGCAGACGGCGTGTGGGGAAAACCACGCTGATTGAAAAGTTCTCCCATTCGAAGAAAACGTTGTTTTTTACGGCGAAAGTCCAGGTGGATAAAGAAAATCTGAGAGATTTCTCCAAAGTCGTCTACGAATTTTTCGACATGCCGGCAACCATGCCGTCGTTCGGCAGCTGGGACGACGCATTCGGCTTCGTGGCGGAGCAGGCCCACGATGAACGAATCGTGCTCGTATTCGACGAGTTTCCTTACGCGGCTAAAGCGAACGCATCGCTTCCTTCTGTCGTGCAGATAGCCATCGATCGCCAGATGAAGCGTTCGAGCATCTATCTCATTCTTTCGGGAAGCAATCAAGGGTTTATGGAAAGCGAGGTTTTGGGCAGGGAGAGTCCTTTGTTCGGCCGTCGTACCGCCCAGTTGAGGCTGTCTGCGTTCGGATATCTCGACTCTGCGCGCATGCTCGAAGGAGTCTCGTTAGAGGACCAGGTTAAATACTATTCGTGCATCGGCGGAACGCCTCATTGCCTGTCTTTGGTCGACGTGCGCGACTCGTTCGAAAGCAATATCAAACGCCTTTTCTTCGAGAAGACGGGCTTTCTTTACGAAGAACCTCTCATGCTTTTGAGACAAGAGCTTCGCGAGCCCATGGTATACGCTTCGGTGCTTGGAGCCGTGGCGCAGGGCGCGGTGAAGGCGAAAGAGATAGCCGATCGCCTCGATATCGAGAAAAGCGCGGTTTCTCGATATGTCGCCACGTTGAAAGCGTTGGGAATCGTGGACAGGAAGGTGCCTTTCGGCGATGACGTCGAGACATCGCGAAAAGGGATATACACCCTCAACGAAGGATGCTTTTCCTATTGGTATCGCTTCGTGAAGCCGTATGTGGGAGAGGTCGAGCAAGGTTCCGGCTCCCTTGTTGCCGACCAATTCGCCTTCGGCGAGGCCCTTTCCACGTATGTGGGCCAGCGTTTCGAGGGAATCTGCCAAGAGTGGCTTCGCATGCAAGCGCTCGACGGCAGGCTTCCGTTTCCCGCGATAAGCTTCGGGCAATGGTGGGGCTCCGACCCTTTGAGGAGAAGCCAGACGGACATCGATGCGGTTGCGGCCAACAGGCTTACGAAGCAGGCTTTATTCGGCGAATGCAAATGGCGCGAGTCGTTCGACGAAACGGCGGCGCTTGCGCGCGTGCAAGACGATGCGCCGCGCTTGATCGGCGGATACGACGACGTATGGTCGGCATTGTTCACGAAGCGCCCGGTAAGCGGCGGCACGAAAGAAAAGGCGGCGAAGGCGAAAGGCCGCATCCTGCTCGTCGACCTTGAGACGCTTTACGAAGATCTTTAAAAACGAGCGACGCGCCTGTTGCCTCTGGGGTATTCGGGGTAGGGTTGGCGATATGCCGGCGGCCGCTGTTGTGTCGCTTGGGGCGTGCGATGCGCACCGACGGCTCCGATTTCTATGAGAGGGTCGTGAAATCGATGTCCGATGCCGACTTCGTTTTTTGCTCCACGAGGTCGATGAGCTCTTGTTGGGAGTGGACGTCAAGCTTGCGATAGACGTTCTTGATGTGACTTTTGACGGTTTCTTCTCCGATGACCAGGTCTTCGCTTATATGAGCGCGGTTCCTTCCCCGCGCCAACAGGAGGAAAACTTCGGTTTCGCGAGGCGATAGCTTGCGTTCGCGCGCCAACAGCGCCCCTGTTTTTTCGAAAGGCGATACGGCATCGGATTCCTCCATCGGCTTTATTATCCCCCAGCTTGCGCTTGTCGGTTTTGCTCCAAGAGCGAAAAGGGCTATAAGAAGAGTCACGAAGATAGAGCATGACGACAGCATCGCAAAGCCCGCTTCGTCTGTGATGGCTGCTGCTGCATACGATGCGAGAAGCGAGCCGATAAGCTGCCCGAATTGAATGGCGAAAAGTCCCCGGCAGGCGACGTATCCCGGTGCAATCTTCCTTTTGTTCGAGAGGGCTGCCCACAGCGCCCAGAGCACGATGTAGAAATACTGGTAGCCGAATTGGTAGACTCCCGTCCCTATGACGTTGAAAGGTTCGTGCAGCGGAACGAGAAGGAAGCCTGCGGCAATCAAGGGCAGAGACACCTGAAACGTCAGTCTGTCGAAATCCATCCGACAGACTTCCATGGTGAGATAGAGCGTGAGCGCTCCTGCGATAATGGCGATGATGTTGAGGGCGTCGCGTACTGCAATCGCCTCTGGGCCGACGGGCGCCATAAGGCCCTTCATGGCGCCGAACGATATGCCGAAGAACAAGGCGACCGCAATCATTTTCACGGGAAGCTTCGCTATATGGCCGCGATTGGCATCTTTACGGTTGCGCTCGGTACGGCCGCCTTTGAGATGAAGGAGGAAAAGCATGCTCGCGCATGGCAGGAGGGCGACGATGACTTGGGCCATATTGGAAGGTAGAAGATGAAGGGCCGCATAGGCGGGCGATGCGGCAAGCAACGACGCGATGCTGTAGATGACGGCGCGTTTCGGACCGAGCGATGAGAGAAGTTCACCCCAGAGCGCAACAATGGCCCCGCTTCCCAGGCCTGTGGCTAAAGATCCTGCGATGTAAAGCGCCTCGGCAAATTCTCCCGCTCCGACGAGGGCGTCGTGGGACAGTGCAAGCGTGCCGACGGTTGTCAGGATTCCCGCCATTTGGGGTAGGAGTCGTATGTCCGAAAGCGTTTTTCCGTATCGTGCGATACAAAGAAGCATCGCCAATCCGACGACATTCGCGAAAAGCGATGTCGTCCAAAGCGGCTCGAGCGCTGCTGCGCTCGGTGCGGATTGCGCGAGAATGCCTTCGCTTTCATGATCGACGCCGGCCTGGGCGGTGGTTTGCAATGGGGACAGCTCACGCAACCCGTTGGAGGCGAATACAATCTCGAGGCTCAAAAACTCGTGCTTCAGGGTGAAATCGAGAATGGGCAGACGGTAACGGCCGATTCTCTCGAAGAGCTTGCCGACCTTATGGGCGTTCCTGCGGAGAATCTCGTGGCAACTGTCGATCGTTATAACGAGCTGTGCGATTTGGGCAAAGACCTCGATTTCGGCAAGCGCCCCGAAGTAATGGGAAAGGTGCAGGATCCGCCTTTCTATGCAGGCAAGCTCGTCGCCTCCATGCTTACGATGTGCGGTGGCTTGCGCACCAACCTCGATGCCCAGGTGCTCGACGCCGACGACCAGCCGATTGAGGGCCTGTATGTGTGCGGCTCGGCGGCAGGAGAGTTCTTCGGCGCAGGAGATTATCCCACGTATGTTCCAGGCATCGGCCATGGCCGCTGCGTGACGTTCGGTCGAATTGCGGGCATCAATGCCGCAGGCGGCAATGCGGAAGAGGAAATCGAAGATCTCGAGGTTATCTAGCATACGCGAATCCGTCTCATGCGAAACGCATCGTTATCGATGCGTGATTTTAAAGACCGTCGCCTTCCCTCCCTCGGGCGACGGTCTTTTGCGCTCGGTTGTATCGCGTGATGTTTCCAGTTGGCATGTCGATTCTGCCCGAGAAGGGTGAGCTGCGTCAAAAGGCGTATGCCGATTCAGATTATACTAATCAAAGTATTTATGCATTTTGCGAGGTCAACTTCGCATTTTGCCACTGGTTGATGAAACCGTATGCAGGATAAATCGAACAGGCAGTCAGATTGATTCGATTGCCCACTGGTGTTTTCAGCAAAATCCCAGGTTGTTGGTTTCTCGCGAGTCGCTCCAAGTCGATGAGGGCTTCGAAAGGGCAAGAAGTGCCGTCGAAAAAAGCTGCCTACTGCAGAAAACGCGCACGCTCGCCTCGATTTCTGACGCCGGTCGGCTGTCGTAACTTGCAGAGCTCCACCGCCGCGCATGCGATGGAGAAACATGTTTGCAGCGTATGGTTTCAAGCATGTTCGGTGCGGTATCCGCCCCCCTGATTTCTTGAAAAGCGAAAAGTTGTTGGCGGTCGAACCGTGCAACACGTCCGTCAATGCCAAGTGTTTTACAGAGGTTTTCTAAGTCGAAAGAAATTCCTTGCTAGGGTTTGTTTTTCTTTTGCTCGGTTTGTTTTTCTCCTGGTGGGCATCGGTCTCTCTCCCTGTTTATCCAGTGTCGAGCACATAGGATGGTGACACGGGCAAACACGAAAACGACGTCAAGGGAGGGGTGTTCTTATGAGCAACGACGCGAAGAATGATGCCGGATATGGTTGTATGGGGCAAAGGGCTGTCACGCGCCGTGGATTCATTACGGCCGCATGTGGGGCGGGTGCGGGCGCAGCTGCCATCGGCATGTTGTCGGGGTGCGCGTCGAACGGACCGGCGTCTGACGAGAAGAATCGCGACGATACCGCCCGGAAAGAGTTCGAGGCTGCGGCCGACCCGATCGACCCCGTCGAACCGCCTGATTCCTGGGATTACGAGTACGATGTTGTCGTTGTCGGTTCTGGGGGTGGTGGAATCACCGGGTCGGTTCGCCTTGTCGACGAGGGGCTTAAGGTGGCCCTCCTTGAGAAGAATGAGAAAACAGGGGGAACAACGGCATATGGAGGAATGTTCGTCAACGCGGGTGGCCATAGGCAGGCGAACGAAGCCCAGTGGGCGCTTCCGAGCTATCCTTACGATCCGAGCAAAGTTGTTGCTTGGGTCAATGACCAGCAGCAAATGACCGTTGATTCCGATTTGCTGTATGCCATGGCGGTCGAGGGGCCGAAGTGCATCGACTGGATGGAGGACAATCTGCAGGTTCCTTGGGCTCCCGCATCGGCAGGGCCTTCTGGCTTCAAGAGTCTGTATTGGGAAGGCCAAATCACTAAAACGAATTCAATCGAAATCAATTACTATCCCATGGAGATGCTGACCGAGCGCGCTCTTGAGCACGGTGTCGAGGTCTTTACGAACACGCAGGTCGAGGCGCTTGTGGTGGAAAACGGAAGAGTCGTGGGGGTGCGGACGCGCCAGGGGGAAGAAACGAAATTCTTCAAGGCGTCTCGTGCAGTTTTGCTGACGGCGGGCGGATTCGAAATGAACCGCGCAATGCTGGAAAAGTACACTCCGAATTGTTTGCGCGGAATCGTCAACGTGGCAACTCCTCCTTACAACAGGGGAGAGTGCATTCGTATGGGGCTCGGTGTCGGCGCCGATTTGTCTGGATACGAATCGGTTGCGTGCTTCGACGGCAGCGTGGAATGGGAACCGTACGACGAATATGCCGTCGAAATGACAGCCCATGTCAACAAAGACGGCAACCAAGCGCTACGCCAGCCGTGGCTGCTTATTAATCGGATGGGTTCCCGCGTTCCGTATTTGAGCACCGCTGGGACGTCGTATCCGTATGAAACCTTGTCTGAAGACTCTCTTGTTACGGCGCTGACCGACCAGGCGGCCGTCGAAATGAGTCAGCCAGGGGGTAGGACGTACGTTTGCTTCGATTCGAAATACGAACAGCTTGTCATGGATAACTATTTCAAGCAGTCTGTGTGCCGCGTTGGTAAGGTAGTGGCCGAAGACGACGGCTTAATCGATCGTGTTCCCGAATGGCAGCGAGATTGGCGCGACGGTTTTCAGATGATGTTGGAATCGGGGGCAGTAAAGAAGTGCGATACCGTCGAGGAGCTTGAATCGGCTCTCGGATTGAGGGAGGGAATTCTGGTTCAGGCCGTTGCGAAATGGAATGACGCGTGCGAAAACGGCGAGGATTGGGTATCGGTCTATAAATACGATCCGAGCTGGCTTATTCCGATAAACGAACCTCCGTATTATGGCGCCAAGATCGGTGGAAACATCTTTGCGACTAAATGCGGCTTGCGTGTCAATCCGAACATGCAAGTGATCGACGGACAGGGCGCTGTTATTCCGGGGCTGTATGCGGGCTGGCATACAGCAGGCGGATCGAATGGTGAGAACAACATTGCGGGAAAGCCGTTTAATGGGCTTTATGGCGACGTCGGATTGTCCTTCATCGGCGGCTATATGGCGGCGGGCGGCATTTTGGCGGAATAATTTTGCCGAATAAGGCGATTCCCTCCCAAGGGGCGGCTCGATAGAGCCGCCCCTTTTGCTGGAACGGAGACGAGCCTTGCTCGGCTCCAGCGTTCTTCCTCAATCGGCTTCGTCTGCGGCGATATGCCTGCATGCCTGCACGAATTTTAGTCCGCAAGAATCAAGCCCCTCGGCGTTGTACAGGGCGTATACGTCGCAAGGAACGGTCATGTCGGCGAATGAGAAGATACGAATGCCCATTGATTCTTTACGTTCGTGTCGCGCTTCGGCCAGTGTGATTCCGAAGGTCTTCTCATCGCTTGAGAAGAATAGGTCGCGGTAGTTTAGGCAAGGCTGGTTGTTTCTTGTAATTGAAAGGCCTCTTTGCGAGAAGTAGCTTTCTATCGCGTGTCCCGCCGCTATCATGTTGCTCGAGTTTCCGAGGCACAGCGTGTACCCGTCGACGTCGCTCATGATGATGCGGTCTTTGTTGTAGAGCGGGCATTGGGGGTTCATCCAGAAGAGGCATTCGCTTGTCGCGATGGGGATGGATTCTATGGATTCCGGCAAGTCGATCCTTTCCGGCTGACTTTGCCCTGCTTCTCGCAAGCGGCAAAACACCGCAAGGTCCACCCCTCCGGTGATAACGGATTCGATATTCGCGTACGCACCCGATGCAAAGGTTATATCGACGTGGTAAGGGGGATTGCATGCTGCAAGGTGGGTGCGTGCATTGAGAACGATGTGTTCGAAAGGCGGGTAGTCGAGCGTGCCGATGCTTATGGAGGTGGAATTGCCCGCAAGGGCGCGGCACTCTTCGATTGCATCTTCGGTTTGCTCGGCGATGGCTTTTGCGTGTTTGAGAAACAGCCTTCCCGCTGGGGTCAGGCTGAGCTTCGACCCTCTTTTCTGGATTAAGCGCGCGCCGATTTCGTTTTCAAGGGCATGCATGTGGGATCGAAGCGTAGGCTGTGACACAAAGAGCTCTTCTGCCGTCTTGGCGTAATTCATATTGTGTGAAAACAGCACGTATTCTTCCAGAAACCGTGTATCCATATCGCTTCCTCGCATGAGATTCGGCCCGTTGTCGAGTTGGGCAATGGGCCGTTTAGCAGGATGGTTCTATTCTAAGGCAGGAGCGCTAATTGGATGCTATGTTGCTCACGTCCCGATGACGGCGGAATCACGGCTGTGTATCGCATTGCTTGCTAGATATCATGGCGGTTGTGACGGCGTTGCGCCCTCTTCCCCCTGCGCGCACGAAAAGACGCCGCCCGAGGGAGGGGAGGGCGGCGTCTTATGGAAAAGCCCGCTTGGAAAGACGGAAGGTGGCGTGAAGCCGTGGCGTTTCGCGTGCAATGGCGCGTGCCCTTCCAGGCGGTGGGGATTGTCGATGGGCGCGCCCGAGTTCGTCGGGCGCGCCGGCCTGTCGGCCGAAGGCGGCGCTTCGGCCGACGTCATGCGGCCTTAGATGTTCTGGGCGGCGTTCTTGCCTGCCAGGCGGCCGAAGCTCATCGCGGTGCCCAGGCTGATGCCCGCAACCACGACGGGGTATTCCACCAGGAAGCGACGACCCATGGTGTTGCCCGCCACGTAGAGGCCCGGGATGACCTTGTCCTCGGTGTCGAGCGCGTGCATGTCGAGGTCGCAGTCGATGCCGCCGCACAGAACCAGCATGCCGGCGCTTGCGAACTTGCAGGCGTAGAACGGCGGGTTCTCGACCGGGAACATGCGCTTGGGCATCTTGCCGAAGTCCTCGTCGAGGCCTGCATGGTACAGCTCGTTGTAGCGCTCGATCTCGGCCTTGGCCACGTCGGCCGGCAGGCCCATCTGCGCGATCAGGTCTTCGATGGTGTCGGCCTTGATGGTGACGGCCTCTTCGACCATCTGGTCGGTGGTGTAGCCCAAGCCGAAGCCTGCGAGCACGGTGGGATACTGGTCGACCTGGTCGGCGGGGACGTAATGGTTCACGTAGCCGTGTCCGTCGGGCATGTCTTTGATCTGCTCGGGCCACTTGGAGTCGAAGATCTGCCAAGACTTCACGCCCGCCTCGCGGTCTTCGGCGCTTTCGGCCAAAGGCTGGCGGCTCAGCTGGTCGGCGATGTTTTGGCCGGGCACGTCTTCGTTCATGAAGCGCTTGCCCTCCATGTTGAGCTGCAGGTAGCCGTCGACGCCCAGGGCGCCGCCCATGTGATGGGTCATGGGAGCGTGGGGGCCGAGCTCCATCTTGGCGCCCGCCCACATGCACATGAGGTGGCCGTCGCCGGTGTTGCAGATGGTGCCCGCGGCGTCGCTGTTGCCATAGAAGCTCACGAACTCGTCGGCCCAGGGAATGTAGTAGCGGCGCATCTCCATGTTGTTGCCGTAGTCGCCCGTGGTCACAACGACGGATTTGCAGTTGATCTTGGTGTAGGCGCCGTCGGCGTCATGCACGTAGATGCCCGCGATCGCGCCGCTTTCGTCTTTGATGAGCTGCTCGCCCCACGTGCCGAACATGGTTTCCACGTTGCCCGTGGCCGCTGCGGCGTCCTGGGCGGCCTGGCAGGCCCACTGCATGTTGGGGTTCGTGGTGATGGTGCCGTGGAAGTAGGGGTAGTACTCCTCTTTCCAATCGTAGCCTTCCAGCGCGGGGAAGCACTTTGGGCGGATGAAATTCGGCTTGTCGGTGGTCTGGTTGGCAGCCGTGGTGGGCAGCACCTCGTAATCGGCGCCCTCGATGAACCAGTCGAAGTCCTCGCCGGAGTGGTCGTACCAATAGCCCAGGAATTTCGGATCGGGACGGAAGGCCATGTCCTTCATCAGCTCGTTGACGATGTCGGCCTTAGGAGTCCACTCGATGCCCAGGTCTTTCTGGATCTGCGAGCCAACGACGCCGAAGTCGCCTGCCATGGAGACCACGCTATAGGTGCTCTCGTTCTGCTTCTCGATGACGATGGCCTTCGCGCCCTCCTCGGCGGCCGCTTTCGCGGCGGTGGAGCCTGCAAGGCCGTAGCCTACGACCACGACGTCGCAGTCTTTCTCTTCCTTGACCTCGCTCGGAACGGCCGGGGCGGTCAGGAAGGACGGCTGGAACGACATCACGTCGCCGCCCGCGTTGTTCGCGGCGGCAGCGGCGCCCTCCTCGGCGGCCTTGTCGGCGTTGTTCGTGGGAGCGCAGCCTGCCAGGCCCGCGCCCGCAACGGCGGCGGTCACGGCGCCGAGGCCCAGGAAGGCGCGGCGGCTCATGTCTTGCTTCATAGTTTCCCTCCTCCAGGATGCCGCTTTCAGCGTAGCGGCGATTCGCGATATGCGCGCAGGCGAAGCCCGCACGGCGCGCCGACGGCGGATGCGCCGCATGGCGGCGAGATGGCTTCCGCTGACGGAGCGCAGAAAGAAACCTACCGTGCCACCAGGAAAGATGCGCCACCTAAGGCGGGTGGAATCAGCCGCCGCCGCATACTTACCCGCTGCGGGTAGGGCGAATATGGAGCCGCGACGCCTTTGCCTGCGATATACTTTTCGCCGCACAAAGGGAGGGTTTGGCATGCAAGGCTTACGCGACATCATCGAGGCGTCGACGCCGCGCGAATGGCTGCTGTTCGGCGGCTATGCGCTCTATCTGGCGTTCGGCTACATGGCGTTCGAATCGGCCACCGTGCTGGAATCGGGCGGCCCGATCGATGCCTCCCTCGTGTCTCTTTTCCTCGTCTCCGTGCTGACGGTGCGCATCGTCGTGTATGCGGCGGTCGCCGTCGCGGGTCGCATCCGCCGTTTCGGCCGGACGGCTTGCGCGGCCGCAGCGGGCGTGACGGGGCTGGTCGGCTTCGTCGTCATGGGCATGCTGGTGCAGTTCGCGGGCGTGATACCCGCGCGCGGCATGCTGCCGTGGCTTGCGCTGTGCGGAGCCGCGCTCGGCGCGGGCGGCGTGCTCGTCGGCATGCTGTGGATCCGCTTCGCCGCCACGTTTTCGCTGAGGTCGGTCTACGTGTTCGCCATGGCGTCGAACCTGACGAGCCTGGCGGTGTATCTCCTTGCCGCCTTGCCGCCTTGGCGCCGTCGTTTCTGCATGTTCCGCTGTGCGCCGCGCTGTTCGCCGTGTCGGCCGTTTGCGGCCATGCGGCCTTGAAGCTGCGCCCCGAAGAACGGGCCGTATACGAGAAAGAGCCGTTTTCCCAGGCGTGGCGAGTGCTGTGGCGCCCGGTGCTGAGCACGTCTGTCTTGACGTTCATGGGCGGCTTCATGCTGCAGGTGGCGCTGTGGCACGCCATCCCGTCGGATGTATTCCGAAGCACGGCTTTGGTCACGCAATGCGCCGTGGTCGTGGCGCTGCTGATTCCCGCATTGGTGGTTAAAAAGGCGCCGGCCCTCGGCGCGGTGTACAAGACGGCCTTGCCGCTTTCTGCAGCGGGCTTTTTGCTGCTGCCCGTCATCTGGAACGGCGTCGGGGGATTGGCGAATGCCTGCGCCCAGCTGGGAACGCTGGTCGCAGGCGTCATCCTCTGGTGCATGGTCGCCGACGCGGCGCGAGCGCGCAGCGTGCCTGTCGTGCCGCTTTTTGCGGTTTGCATGCTGTGTACGTCCGCCGCGCAGCTGGCAGGCACCCTGTTCGGCTTCCTGCGTGCGGGAAGCCTGCAGCCGGGAGACGTCACCCTGACGGCCGTGGCCCTTGCTGCGGTGTACGCGGTGTTCATGGTGTCGACGTTTCTGTTCAAAGATCGCAGCTTCAAAGGGGCATCCGAAGCCTTCGAGCGGCTCGGCGGGCATGCCGACGGTGCATCCGCTCAAGGCGAGAGCGGCGAAGCGGGCGTTGCGGCCGCGTTTTCTCCCGAGGCGCTGCGGGCCCGCCGCGAGGCCGATTTCGAGGCCCGGTGCGACGGCATTGCCGAACAGGCGGGGTTCACGCCGCGCGAACGCGAGGTGTTCGTGCTGGTGGCACGCGGTAAAACGAACGCCGCCGTGGCCGAAGAGCTGGTGGTGTCCGAGAACACCGTGAAGTTCCACATCAAAAGTATCTATCAGAAACTAGGTATCCATTCAAAAGCTGAAGTCGCGGCGCTCGTGGAAGACGGCGGGAAATAACGCGACGGGTTTTGACCGCAGGCGGGCGGTCCGTCAGAACCCGTACAACATCGACGCCGCGCCCATTTCGTCGAAGAGGAAGAAGCTCCCTAGAAGAACCGCGGCGGCGATGGCGCCTGGCAAACACGAGGCGGAAATTTCATAGCAGGCAAGGAGGATTTCGTTCACGGCTGTTCCTATCGAGCGCTGTAGGCCCACAGGTTCGCGCATTGGTCCAGGATGCGCTGCACGTCCCAGGCCTGCGCGCTGCGCGTCGGACTGTTCGGGTCATGCACGACGAGGCCGCCTTTTTCGTCGATGCCCGCGATCACGATGAAATGCCCTTCGGTGGTGAAATCTCCCGGGCGCACCGAGGCGATGACGGGCCTTCCCTCGCGCAGGGCGGAAAGAAGCGTGTTCGCGTCGGCGGGCAGCTCTTCGGCGGAAAGCCCCAGCATCGCGGCTCCTTCGGTCATGAACGACCAGGAGGTCATGCCCGAATCGACGAAGCCGTTCGCTTCGGAAAACGCCGCCATCGCCGCCGGGTCGCGGTCGGTCTTGCCCGTCAGCCCCGCGTAGACCATGGACATGCAGGTGGGGCCGCACCCGGCCTCGAACACGTCGGATCCTGCGTAGGGCGCGCTCGCCCAGGCGGCGTCGGTCTGGTACAGATGGGGGATCGTCCCTTGCCGCCATTCCTCTTTCGGCGTGCTGGCGGCGGCTCCGTCTCGACGATCGCTTCCATGCTCTATTCCGAACTGCGCGTTTTCGGCAGCCGTCTGCGCACAGGCGAACGCGGCGCATGACGCGATGGCCGCCACTACGGCGAAAAACGCCACGACGAGCCATCCCGATCGCCTCCGCTTCATGCGAAACGGCTGCGGGGCGTATCCGGGCGCATAGCGCGCCTGTGCCGAGATGCGATCGCGCGGATCGGAGGCGGGCGTGTCGTCGTGCATGGCGGGGCCTTTCGTTT